>NZ_JBXQQB010000016.1:0-32503 GCF_057220535.1 Kitasatospora sp. NEAU-CNBT7
AGTTCGGTGACGAACTCGATGGCGCGGGGGTATTTGTAGGGGGCGATGGTCTGTTTGACGTGGTCCTGCAGTGCGGTGGCGGTGGCCGGGCCGGCGGCGGCGTCGGGGCGGAGTACGACGTAGGCCTTGGCGATGGTGCCGCGGCTCGGGTCGGGTGCGGCGACGACGGCGCAGTCGGCGACGTCGGGGTGGTTCATCAGGGTGTGTTCGACCTCGGGGCCGGCGATGTTGTAGCCGGCGGAGACGATCATGTCGTCGTTGCGGGCCTGGAACCAGTAGTAGCCGTCGGTGTCGCGGATGTAGGTGTCGCCGGTGATGTTCCAGCCGTTGCGGACGTAGCCGAGTTGGCGGTCGTCGGCGAGGTAGCGGCAGCCGGTCGGGCCTTTGACGGCGAGCAGGCCGGGTTGTCCGTCGGGGACGGGGTGGCCGTCCTGGTCCAGGACGGTGGCGCGGTAGCCGGGGACCGGGCGGCCGGTGGAGCCGGGGCGGATGTCGCCGTCGGCGGCGGAGATGAAGACGTGGAGCAGTTCGGTGGCGCCGATGCCGTCGATCAGGCGTAGTCCGGTGGCGTGGTGGAAGGCGTCCCAGACGGCGGCGGGCAGGGGTTCGCCGGCGGAGACGCAGCGGCGGACGGCGGCCAGGCGGTCGGCCAGGCCGGCGGCGAGGATGGCGCGGTAGGCGGTGGGTGCGGTGAACAGCACGCTGACGCCGTGTGCGGCGACCGCTTCGGCGAGCTGTTCGGGGGTGGCCCGCTCCAGCAGCAGGCTGGCGGCGCCGGCGCGCAGCGGGAAGACCAGCAGTCCGCCGAGGCCGAAGGTGAAGCCGAGTGGCGGGGTGCCGGTGAAGAGGTCGTCGGGGCCGGGGCGCAGGATGTGCCGGGAGAAGGTGTCGGCGTTGGCGAGGACGTCGCGGTGGAAGTGCAGGGTCGCCTTGGGGTGGCCGGTGGTGCCGGAGGTGAAGGCGATCAGGGCGACGTCGTCGGCGGCGGTGTCGACGGCGGTGAAGCTCCCGCTCTTGGTGGCGCAGCGCGCGGTCAGGTCCTCGGGCCCGGACCCGCCGTAGGGGAGGATCCGGGTGCCGGGGAGTGCGGCGGCGGTGGCCTCCTCGAGGCGGCGGTGGTCGCACAGGGCGATGGCGGGGGTGCTGATCGCGTGCAGGGCGGCGAGTTCGGGTGCGCGCAGCAGCGGCATGGTGGTGACGACGACGGCGCCGGCTTTCAGGACGCCCAGCCAGCAGGCGGCCAGCCAGGGGGTGTTGGGGCCGCGCAGCAGGACCCGGTTGCCCGGCACCAGCCCCAGGTCCTCGGTGAGCACCTGGGCGACCTGGTCGGAGCGGCGGCGCAACTCGCCGTAGCTCCACTCCTCGGTGGGGGTGAGCAGGCAGCGGCGGTCCGGGCCGTGGTGGTCGACGGCGCCGTCGATCAGGACCTGCGCGCAGTTCAGGCGTGCCGGGTAGCCCAGCTCCGGGAGGTCGAACACCAGCTCGGGCCACTGCTCGGGCGGCGGGAGGCGGTCGCGGCAGAACGTGTCGACATGGGCGGAACGGGCGAGCTCCACGGGCGGCACCTCATTCGGCTCAGCAGGGAGTGAGGCAAGTATGCCGCGCCGGTGACGACAGTCAATGGTTCGGGATAGCCGGGCGGCGCCGGAGCGGCCCGCGATCCGCGGAACTCACCCTGCGCCACCCAACCGCGCCCGGCAACCGGGGCGTTGGCCCGACTGCCGGGCGCGGCCGGCGCGGCGCCCGGCCGCCCGGACCGACCCCCCGTTCACTCCTGACCCACCCCCGTTCGCTCCTGACCCGGCCCCCCGGTTCACTCCCGGTTCAGCCGCCGGCGGGCCGGTTGCGGACGAACAGGAGCGCGGTGGCGGCGGCCGCCAGCGCACCCACCGCGGGGATCAGCACCGCGGTGTGCAGCGCCCCGGCGAAGGAACCGGCGGCGGCGCCGCCCGTCAGGACCGTGCCGGTGATGCTCGATCCGAGCGTGCCGCCGACCTGGCGGAACAGGTTGACCGTGCCGCCGGCCATGCCGCCGTCCGAGTGCGGGACGCTGACCACGGCCGCCGCGGTGCTCGGTGGCAGCAGGAGGCCGGCGCCGGTGCCGAACAGGGCCATCCACAGGCCGACCACCAGGGTGGGCGTGGTGGCGCTCTGGCCGGTCATCAGCAGGGTGCCGGCGGCGGCGAGCAGCGCACCGGCGGTCAGCGTGGCGCGGAAGCCGAACCGCCGCACGGCCCGGCTGGACAGCGGGCTGGCCAGCACGTACGAGGCCATCAGCCAGAGCATCAGGACGCCGGTGGCGAGGATCGACTCGTGCCGGACCCGTTCGAAGTAGAGCACCTGGACGAACGCGACCGCGACGAAGCCGTACTGGGCGATGAAGGCGATCAGGTTGGCGGCGCTGAAGGAGCGCACGGCGAACAGCCGCAGGTTCAGCATCGGGGTGCGGGTGCGGATCTCGACCGCGACGAAGGCGGCCAGCGCCGCCGCCGTGAGCAGGGCCGCGCCGAGCGCCTTCGGCTGCCCGTAGCCGCCGTGGCCGCCCTCGATCACGGTGTAGTTGAGCGCGCCGATGGCGATCACGGCGAGGACCAGGCCCGGCGGGTCGAGGTGGCGTCCGGGGCTGCGGCTCTCGATGACCAGGAACGGGGTGAGCAGCAGGACGGCGGCGCCGAGCACCACGTCGACCAGGAAGACCGCGTGCCAGGAGTGGTGCTGCAGGATCAGTCCGGCCGCGAGCGGGCCGACGGCCAGGCCGATGCCGGAGACCGCGACCCAGATGCCGACCGCCGAGGTGCGCCGGTGGGGGTCGGGGAAGGCGTGGGTGACCAGGGCGAGGCTGTTGGGCAGGACCATGGCGCCGCCGACGCCCATGACCGCCTGGCCGAGGATGACGCCGGTCGCCCCGGAGGAGAGGAAGACCGTCAGGCTGCCGGCCGCGAGCAGGGCGGCGCCGGCGGCGAAGGTACGGCGGCGGCCGATGATGTCGCCGACCGTACCGGCGGACAGGACCAGGCTGGCGAGCACCATCGAGTAGATGCTGGCGACCCAGACCAGCGCGGATCCGGACAGCCCGAGGTCCTGCTGGATCGGGGCCAGCACGGTGGTGATCTGGGTGATGTTGACGAACATCACCAGCTGGCCGAGGCAGACGACCACGAAGCCGGCCCGGTGTCCGGCCGTCCGGGCCGGTGGCGGGGCCAGCGCGACGGCGGGATTCGCGAGCTTGGTCATGGATGGTCCTTTCGACAGGGTTCCCGATGCCGGGGCCGCGGGCCCCGGGACGGCGCGGATCGGCACAACGTGGCTGGCAGCAGGGCTGCGCCGGCACGGCATGCCCGATGGTCGCGGCTTTTCAGGAACGCTAACACCAAAGGGAAACCGATCGGTACCGCAATAATCCGTGACGCAGCTCACGCCGCGAAACACGCCGCATTTCCCATCAGGGATAACGGTCGGTACCATGGGCCCCATGACCAACCAGTCGGCGACGACCCACGGGCCCCGCGAGCGGATCCTCGCCGCGGCGTCGGCCCTCTTCTACCGGCACGGCATCAACGCCACCGGGATCGGCGAGGTGGTGGAGGTCGCGGGCGTCTCGAAGCGGACCCTCTACCAGCAGTTCGAGAGCAAGGACGAGCTGGTCGCCGCGTACCTGCGGCGGATGACCGAGAGCGGCCGGCTGCTCGACCGCCGGCTGGACCGCACCGAACTCGCGCCGCGCGAGCGGCTGGTGGCGCTCTTCGAGCGTCCGGGGGCGGCGTTCCGGGGCTGCCCGATGCACAACGCCTCGGTCGAGCTCACCGAACCCGCGCATCCCGGCCGGGCGGTCATCCACGCCTACAAGCAGGGGTTCCTGGACAGGCTGGTCGACACCGCGCGCCAGGCCGGCGCGGCGGACCCGGAGGAGCTGGGCCACCGGCTGTTCGTGCTGTTCGAGGGCGCGACCGCGCTGGCGACCTCGATCAACGACCCGGCGGCCTTCGACTATGCGCGGCCGGCCGCGGAGACCCTGGTCGGGCAGGCGCTCACCCCGAACTGAGCGCCCGCCCGGGCCGGACCGGGGTCAGCGCTTGGTGCCGTCCACGATCACGGGCGTACCGGTCGAGCCGCACGGGCTGGCGTAGACCGGGTTCTTCTCGGCCGCCGCCTTGAACGCCTCGATGCACTGGCTCATCAGGATCTTGTCGTTCAGCGAGCCCGCGATGGCGGCGTTGGCGGCCGCCGTGCTGTCCGCGTCGATCTTGCGCTTCTCCGCCTCCGCCTTGGCGGTGAGCACCGCGGCCTGGGCCTGGGCGGTCGCCTGGTCCTGCTGGATCTTCTGGTCGATCGCGTGCTGCAGGCTGTCGGAGGGCCGGACGTTGCGCAGGTTGACGGCGGCCACCAGGATGCCGCGCGGGGCCAGCCGGTCGGTGACCAGCTTGGCTATCTCGGCGCTGATCGCCTCCCGTTCGGAGGAGTAGCCCTCGACACCGGTGTGCTTGGCGAAGACGTTGCGGACGATCTCCCGGCTGTCCGGCAGGACCAGGCCCTGCTGGACCGCGTCCGAGCTGCCCGCCAGCTGGTACAGCGCCCGGGTGTGCTGCGGGTCGATGGACCACTTCACCGTCAGGTCGGCGTACAGCACCCCGCCCTCCGAGGAGCGGACCTCGACGGTGTCGTTGCCGGTCAGGTTGAGGTCGCGCGGCCGGGTGGAGAAGGCCGTCACCTCGGTCAGCGGGGACTTCAGGTGCAGGCCCGGCTGCCAGGTCCCGCCGACCCGGCCGAGCGTGGTGGGCACGGCCACCTCGTACGGCTCGACCACGTACGCGACGGTGGACAGCCCGGTCAGCAGCCCGAGGGCGGTGAGCAGCGACCCGGTGAGGGTGGCGAAGCGGAAACCGGCGTTCCCGCGCAGGCGCCGCACGATCAGCGTGAGGCCGGCGGCGAGCAGCAGGAGGGCGAGGTAGAGCATGGTCGGGACTCTCGGTTCTTCGGACGGCAGGACGCCCGAAGCCTAGGGAGCGGCCCGCCCGCCCGAAGATCGATTCGGATGATGTTCACCGGATCGCCAGGTCCGCGCCGGTCGCCCGGTCCTCGGGACGGCCGGCGCGCACGGCGGCCGATGCCGGGGACGGCCGGCGCCCACGGCGGCCGATGCCGAGGGCGGCCGGCGCTCAGGACGGCCGGGCGGCGGCCCGCAGCTCCAGCGCCCGGCCGCCCGGGGTGTCGTCGATCAGTGAGCGCAGCAGCCCGGCCAGCTGCTGCGCCTGCCGCTCGTCCAGCCGCTCGGCCATGAAGGCGACCAGCGGCGCCGCAGCGGCGGTGAGTCCGGCGAGGCGGTCGGCGCCGTCCGGGGTGATCGAGAGCAGGACGGTCCGCCGGTCGTCCGGGCCGGGGTCGCGGGCGACCAGTCCGGCGCGCACCAGTGAGTCGACCAGGCGGCTGGGGCTGCCGGCCTCGCAGACCAGTCGGCGGCCGACCTCGGCGAGGGTCAGCCGGCCGCCCTCGCGCAGCACGTCCAGCACCTCGGCCTGGGCCGGGGTGAGGCCGAGTTCGCGCAGGCCGGAGCCGAGTTGGCGGCTCCCCTCGCGCTGGGCGGCGAGCAGCAGCAGCCGTACCTCGTCGAGCACCCGGGCGTGACCGGGGGCCGGGGCGTGGGGCTCGGCGGGGGTGCCCATGGGCGCTCCTGTTCTCCCGCGCGGGCCCGCACGGGGTTGACAGCGGTGGACGGATCCAGAATATTCAGTGACACGACATCGATGACACAACATCGATGCATCAACACCGATGTCTCGGCATCGATGTTCCGGCATCGATGTTCCGGCATCGATGTTCCGGCATCGATGTTCCGGCATCGATGTCATGACACGACGCAGGGGAAGCGTACGCGTCCGCCTGCCCGTACCGCCCGAGCCCCACCCCGCCCTGCCCCGCCCCTCCCACGGAGAGAAGGCCCCATGACCGTCCCGGACGTCGTCCTGCTCGGTGCCACCGGCACCACCGGCCGGCTCATCGCCGCCGAACTGGCCGCCCGCGGTGCCCGCCTGGTGCTGGCCGGCCGCGACCCGGCCCGGCTGGCCGGCCTGGCGGCCGAGCTCGCCGCCCACCCGGCCGGGCGGCCCGCGGTCCTGCCGCTGGACCTCGGCGACCCGCAGGGCCTGGCGGCGCTCACCGGCGCCGCCCGGGTGGTGCTCAACACCGTCGGCCCGTTCTCCCGGCTGGCCGGGCCGGTGGTCGAGGCCTGCCTCGCCGCCCGCACCCCGTACGTCGACCTGGCCAACGAACTCGACGCCGTCCGCGGCCTGCTGGACCAGGACCGGCGGGCCCGCGAACGGGGGGTCACCCTGGTCACCGGCGCCGGCTTCGGCCCGGCCGTCACCGAGAGCCTGGTGCTGCGGCTGCGCGACGCCGCCGCCGCGCCGCTCACCCACCTGCGGGTCGCCGCCGCCCCGGCCACCGCCCACGACACCGCCGGGGTGCGGGCCTCCGTGGTGGCCACGCTGGCCGGCGGCACCGCCACCTACGCGGCCGGCCGTCTGGAGCGGGCGCCGCTCGGCACCGGCGCCACCACCCTGGTGCTCGGCGGGCGGGACCGACGGGTGCTGCCCGCGCCGGTCGGCGACCTGGAAGCCGCCCACCGGTACGGCGGCGCCGGATCCGTGATCGCGTACGCAACCGACCCGGGCGACCGGGCGGACCCCGCCGCCGACGGCGTCTCGCACGCCTGGGCCGAGGCGCGGGACGCCACCGGCCGGGTCAGGACCGCCGAACTGCGCTGCGGCGAAGGCTTCGCGGTCACCGCCGTGATCGCCGCCGAGACCGCGCTGCGGGTCGCCGCCGGGTCCGAACCGGGCGCCTGGACCCCGGGCGCGCTGCTCGGCGCCGACCTGGTCGAGGCGGCCGGCTGCACGGTCACCCTCGCCGACGCCGACACCCCGCGGACGGCCGCCCGGTGAACGCCTCCCCCGCGACCGCGCTGCCCTCCGGGGTGCACCGGCTCGGCGACCGCCACGTCAACTTCCACCTGGTCCAGGACGGCACCGACCTGACCCTGGTCGACGCCGGGCTGCCCGGCCACCGGGCGCAGCTCACCGCCGAACTGGACCGGCTCGGCCGCTCGGTGCGCGACATCCGGGCCGTCGTGGTCACCCACGGCCACCTCGACCACCTGGGGCTGGCGCGGTGGGTCGCCGTCGAGGCCGGCGCGGAGGTCTGGGTGCACGAGGCGGACGCCCCGATCCTGCGGGCGCCGCGCCGCACGTCCAGGTACTGGAAGCCCGAACGCCCGCTCGCCGCCTACGCGGTGCGCCGCCCCGCCGCGCTCGCCGCGCCGCTGCACCTGGCCCGGCTCGGGGCGCTCGGCACCCGGGCCGTCCCCGACCCGCGGACCTTCACCGGTGGCGAGCGGCTGGACGTGCCCGGCCGGCCGCTGGTGGTGCACACCCCGGGCCACACGGCGGGCAGTTCGGTGGTGCTGCTGCCGGACCGGTCGGTGGCCTTCACCGGGGACGCGCTGGTCACCGGCGACACCGTGGGCGGCCGGGTCGGGCCCTGCCTGATCTGCCGGGCCTTCACCCAGGACAGCGCGCAGGCACTCGACTCGCTGCGGGTGATGTCCGCGCTGGACGCCGCGACCGTGCTCACCGGGCACGGTGAACCGTGGACCGGCGGACTGGCCGCGGCCGCCGAACTCGCCATCGCCGCGGGCCTGCGCTGAGGTCGGAACCGACACCGGAGCCGGGGCCCGCGCGGGCGGACGGCCCGCGGCCCGGCCGGGCGCTCACGCCCCGCGCAGCACCGGCCAGA
This sequence comes from Kitasatospora sp. NEAU-CNBT7, assembly GCF_057220535.1. Classification (NCBI taxonomy): domain Bacteria; kingdom Bacillati; phylum Actinomycetota; class Actinomycetes; order Kitasatosporales; family Streptomycetaceae; genus Kitasatospora; species Kitasatospora sp. NEAU-CNBT7. Next base: position 7,789 of record NZ_JBXQQB010000016.1, read on the forward strand.
GCACCTTCGGGTGGAACAGCGTGGTCGGCGCCTGGGTGAGGCCCATCACCGCGACGAAGGCGGCGCACACCTTCTCGTCGACGGCCGCCCGGGCGATCACCCGGTCCAGGTAGCGGTGCTGGATCCGGACCACCGCGCCCGACGGACCGCCCTCGGTGGCCGGGAAGCGGACGTCCTCGCTGCTGGACATCAGCCAGGCGTCGGCCGCCGCGGCCGCCACCGTGCGGCGGGCCTCCCGGGCGCCCGCCCGGCCGATGCCGTGGGCCCGGACGGCCTCGCGCAGCGCCCGGGCGCCGAACACCGCGGTGGAGATGCCCTGTCCGTACACCGGGTTGAAGGTGCAGGCGGCGTCACCCACCACGACCAGGCCCTCGGGCGCGCTGCGCTCGTAGTGCCGGCGCACCCCGGGGCCCGGGCGGAACCCGCGGACCTCGCCGGCCGGTTCGGCGTCCACCAGCAGGTCGCGCAGGATCGGGTCGCGCAGCGCGTCCAGCGCGGCGGCGAACCCGTCCTCGCCGGGCGCGGGCTCCGCACCGCGCATCCCGCCGACGGTGACCAGCCAGCGCCCGCCCTCGACCGGGAGCAGCACCCCGAACCGCGGCTGGTCCGGCGCCTTGGTCTGCAGGTAGACCGCGGGCTGGTCCGGGTCCGCGCCGGCCGGGCGGTGGAACAGCCGGCTGGAGTACGCCACTCCGGGGTCGACCCGTTCCTCGGGCGCGGTGGCGAGGCCCGCCGCGGCCAGCCAGCCCGGCATCCCGGAGGAGCGGCCGGCGGCGTCGACCACCAGCTCCGCGGGGAGTTCGGTGACGTCGTCCTCGGCCGCGCCCCTGGCCCGCAGCCGGACGCCGGTGACCGCGGCGCCGTCGCCCAGCACGCCGAGCACCACGGTGCCCTCCAGGAACTCGATCGAGGGCTCGGCGCGGACCCGTTCCAGCACAGCGTGGTCGAGCACCGGGCGGGTGCAGGAGACGAAGGCCAGGCCCGAGCTGAACCGCGGCATCCAGCCCGCCGAGCTGAGCCAGTTCATGTCGGCGGGCACGTCGACCAGCCGGGCCTGCCGGGCGTCCAGCTCCGCGCCGATGCCGGGGAGCAGTTCCTCCAGCGCCCGGCGGCCGCCCTCCAGCAGCAGGTGGGCGTGGTGGCCCTGCGGGGTGCCGGCCCGGGCGGCCGCCTGCTCGGGGTAGCGGTCGCGCTCGACCACCACGATCCGGCGGGCCGTGCCGCGCAGTGCCCGGGCCGCGAGCAGGCCGGCCAGCCCACCGCCGATCACGACCGCCGTGCCGTACCCGTCCGTACCCGTGTTCCCCGAAGACGCCATGGGGAGAGAGTAGGGGATCGCCGCCGCCCCGCGGGAGCGGCCCGGCCCGGCGCACGGACGCCCTGACCGCAGCTCAGGGCCCTGCTCGCGCCGGTCCCGCGGGCGGTGGTGGCGGTCCGTCAGCCGTCCAGCACGGTCAGGTCGAGCCGGGCGAGCCGCTCCGGGTCGGCCAGGATGTCGATCTGCACGATCAGACCGCCCACCACCGTGAACCCGAGCACCGCGTACGGCTGTCCGCCGGGCGCCGCGACGATCCCCGCCGTGCCGTTGACCAGCGCCGGGCGGGCGAATTGCGCGAACCGGTTGAAGCCGAGCGCCTGCGCCGCCACCTCGCGGGAGCCGCGCAGCAGCTTGGAGGCGCCGGCCGCGAGCGTCCCGCCGTCGGCGCGCAGCACCACGTCCGGGTGGAGCACCGCGACCAGGGCCTCGAAGTCGCCGCCGCGGGAGGCCGCGAGGAAGGCGTCCACCACCTCCCGCTGCCGGGTGAGGTCGTCCGGGACCGTGTCGGTGCCCTGGACCCGGCGGCGGGCCCGGCTGGCGAGCTGGCGGGCGGCGGCCGGGGTGCGGTCGACGATCGGCGCGATCTCGTCGAACGGCACGGCGAACATGTCGTGCAGCACGAAGGCCAGCCGCTCGGCGGGCGCGAGCTGTTCCAGCACCACCAGCAGGGCCAGGCCGACCGCGTCGGCGAGCAGCGCCTCGTGCTCGGGGTCGACGCCGTCCGCGCTGCTCAGGATGGGTTCGGGCAGGTGGACGTCGAGCGGGTCCTCGCGCCGGGCGGTGCGCGAGCGCAGCATGTCGAGGCAGACCCGGGCCACCACCCTGGTGAGCCAGCCGGGCAGGTTCTCGATGCTGTCGCCGTCCGAGCGGTCGAGCCGGAACCAGGCCTCCTGCACGGCGTCGTCGGCCTCGCTGAGCGAGCCGAGCATCCGGTAGGCGACCGCCCGCAGCCGGCCCCGTTCGGCCTCGAAGCGCTCCGCCAGCCGGTCGTGCTCGTCCATCGTCCGCATCCCCTCGTCGTGGTCGGTCACCACCTTGACGTACCGGGCCGCCCGGATGTGACCGCGACGTTCGAAAACCGCCCGTACACGTGCCTTGGCGGGCGGCCGGTCGTTGAGCCGACGAATGGACAGCGTCCACGTCTCGTCGACGGAGCACCCCAGCGCGGGGCTCCGGGCGCCCTGCCCGAGTGATGGATCAGATGAACCAGGGAGTTCGAGAGATGGGCGTTGTGCGCGACAGGCTGGCCGGGCTGGCGGGCGGCGAGCGCGAGGCGTTCCTGTCGGGGCTGGTGGCCGCCGAGGTCAACGCCGTCCTCGGGCACGAGCGGCACCGCCGGGTGGCGGGCTCGGAACCCTGGCGCCGGCTCGGCGTCTACCGGCAGCTGGCGGCGGAGCTGCGGGACCGGCTCGCCTCGCGGACCGGGCTGCGGCTCCCGGCCACCCTGCTGTTCGACTGCCCGACCCCGGACGACGTGACCCGCTACCTGCGGGCCGAGCTGCTCGGCGAGCGGGCCGAGGCCGAGGCGCCGCCGGCCGAGGGCGGGGACGCGCCGGACGACCCGGTGGTGGTCGTCGGGATGGCCTGCCGGTACCCGGGCGGGGTGCGCTCCCCCGGTGAGCTGTGGCAGCTGCTGGCCGAGGGCCGGGACGCGGTCGGCCCGTTCCCCGCCAACCGCGGCTGGGACCTGGACGCGCTCCACCACCCGGACCCGGCCCACTCCGGCACCACGTACGCGCGCGAGGGCGGCTTCGTGCACGACGCGGACGAGTTCGACGCCGGGTTCTTCGGTATCGGCCCACGCGAGGCGACCGCGATGGACCCGCAGCAGCGGCTGCTGCTGGAGACCTCCTGGGAGGCCGTGGAGCGGGCCGGACTCGACCCGCGCTCGTTGAAGGGCACCCGGTCCGGGGTCTTCGTCGGCATCGCGTACCAGGACTACGGCCCGAGCTGGTACGAGGCGCCCGAGGAGTACGAGGGGCACCTGCTGATGGGCAGTCTGACCAGCGCCGCCTCCGGCCGGATCGCCTACACGCTAGGCCTGGAGGGGCCCGCGCTGACCGTCGACACGGCCTGCTCCTCCTCGCTGGTGGCGCTGCACCTGGCGGTGCGGTCGCTGCAGGCGGGCGAGTGCACGCTGGCGCTGGCGGGCGGTGCCCAGGTGATGGCGACGCCCGGGGTGTTCCTGGAGTTCAGCCGCAAGCGCGGGCTGTCGCCGTCCGGCCGCTGCCGCTCGTTCGGCGACGCCGCCGACGGCACCGGCTGGGCCGAGGGCGCCGGGGTGGTGGTGCTGGAGCGGCTGTCCGACGCACGCCGACAGGGGCATCCGGTGCTGGCCCGGGTGCGCGGCAGCGCGGTCAACCAGGACGGCGCCAGCAACGGCCTGACCGCACCGAACGGCCCGGCCCAGCAGCGGATGATCCGGCAGGCCCTGGCCAACGCCCGGCTCGCCGCGCACGAGGTCGACGCGGTGGAGGCGCACGGCACCGGCACCGCGCTCGGCGACCCGATCGAGGCGCAGGCGCTGCTCGCCACCTACGGCCAGGGCCGCCCGCCCGGGCGGCCGCTGCTGCTCGGGTCGATGAAGTCGAACCTCGGGCACAGCAAGGCCGCCGCCGGGATCGGCGGAGTGATCAAAATGGTGCTGGCGCTCCAGCACGGCCTGCTGCCCCGCACCCTGCACGTGGAGGAAACGTCCCGCCGGGTCGACTGGACCTCCGGCGCCGTCGAGGTGCTGGCCGAGGCCCGGCCCTGGCCCGCCACCGGCCGCCCCCGCCGGGCGGCGGTCTCCGCCTTCGGGGTGAGCGGCACCAACGCCCACGTGATCCTCGAGCAGGCGCCGCCGCCGGCCCGGCTGCCCGCCCAGCCGGCCGCCCGGCCGTCCGAGCGGCCCGCCGCCCCTCCCCCGCCCTGGGTGCTCTCCGCCCGGGACGAGGCGGCGCTGCGCGGACAGGCCGCCCGGCTGCACGCCCACCTGTCCGGCGAGCCCGGGACCGGGCCGGCCGACACGGCGTACACGCTGGCCCGGCGCAGCCGCTTCGACCGGCGGGCGGTGCTGGTCGGCGGCGGGCGGACGGAGCTGCTGGAGCGGCTGGACGCGCTGGCCCGGGGCCGGACGGCGCCGGGCGTGTTCACCGGCAGCGCGGCCGGGGCCGGGAAGCTGGCCTTCGTGTTCACCGGGCAGGGCAGCCAGCGGCCCGCGATGGGCCGTGAACTGTACGCCGCGCACCGGCCGTTCGCGGCGGCGTTCGACGAGGTCTGCGACGCGCTGGACCGGGGCGCCGGGCCGCGCCCCGAGCGGCCGGTCCGGGAGGTGCTGTTCGCCGCCGCCGGCACCCCGGGGGCGGCGCTGCTGGAGCGCACCGACTACGCGCAGGTCGCGCTGTTCGCGCTGGAGGTGGCGCTGTTCCGCCAGTTGGAGGCCTGGGGGGTGGTGCCCGACCTGCTGCTCGGCCACTCGGTCGGCGGGATCGCGGCCGCCCACCTGGCCGGGGTGTGGTCGCTGGAGGACGCGTGCACCGTGGTCGCGGCCCGGGGGCGGCTGATGCACTCCTGCCGCTCGGACGGCGCGATGCTGGCGGTGCGCGCCGGTGAGGCCGAGGTCCGGGAGTCGCTGGCGGGGCGCGAGCACCTGGTGGCGGTGGCCGCCGTCAACGGTCCGGCCGCCACGGTGCTCTCCGGCGACCGCGCGAGCGTGCTCGACCTCGCCGGGCACTGGGCCGGCCGGGGCCGACCGGCCACCCTGCTGCGGGTCGCCCACGCGTTCCACTCCCCGCACATGGACGGTGCGCTGGCGCGGTTCCGGGAGGTGGTCGCCGGTGTCACCGCGCACCCCGCGCGGATCCCGGTGGTCTCCGACCTGACCGGGCGGCCCGCCACCGACGGCGAGCTGGCCGATCCCGGCTACTGGGCCCGGCAGTTGCGCGGCACGGTCCGCTTCCTGGACGGGATGCGCACCCTCCAGCGGAACGGCGCCTCACACTTCCTGGAGCTCGGTCCGGCGCCGGTGCTGACCGCGCTCGGGCACGAGTGCCTCGACCACGGTGTGCAGAGCCCGCCGGTCCTGGTGGCCGCCCAGCAGCCCGGCCGCGCCGAACCGGCCGCGCTCACCGAGGCGTTGGCCGAGCTGCACGCCACCGGGGTGCCGGTCGACTGGGCCGCCCGCTGCGGCCGGGCCACCCTGGTCGACCTGCCGACCTACGCGTTCCAGCGGCGGCGGTACTGGCTCGAGCCGCCGCGGCTGCGCGGCGGCGGCCGGCCCGCCGGGGGCGGCGCGCCCGGGCGGTACCGGGTCGGCTGGCAGCGGGCGGCTGCGGCGCCGATCACCGCGCTCGGCGGCAACTGGCTGGTGGTCGCGCCGGCCGGCGCCCCGGCGGACACCACGGGCCCGGTGGTGGCGGCGCTGGCCGCGGCCGGTGCGAGCCCGGTGCTGCTGGCGCTGGGCGGTGAGGCGTACGACCGGGGGCGGCTGGCCGAGCGGCTGGCCCGCGCCCGGGCCGCCGGTCCGGCCTTCGACGGGGTGCTGTCGCTGCTGGCGGCGGACGGCTCGCCGTACCCCGGGCAGCCGGTGCTGCCGTCCGGTCTGGCGGCCAATGTCGCGCTGGCCCAGGCGCTGGCCGATCTCGGCTGGCCGTGCCCGCCCTGGTGGCTGACCGGCGGCGCGGTGGCCGTCGGTACGGCTGAGGCAGGTGGAGCAGGTGGGCCAGGCGGGGCAAGCGGTACGGGCGGGGCGGGCCCCGATCCGGCGCAGGCCCTGCACTGGGGGCTGGGCCGGACGCTGGGGCTGGAACGGCCCGGTGGCTGGGGCGGTCTGGTCGACCTGCCGGCCGGGCCCACCGCGCAGGACCTCTCCCAGCTGTGCGCGGTGCTGGCGGACGGCGGCGAGGACCAGGTCGCGGTGCGGGCGGGTGCCCGGTGGGTGCGGCGGCTGCTGCCGGCCGGGCCCGGAACGGCGGACCCGTGGCGGCCGCGCGGCACGGTGCTGGTGACCGGCGGGACGGGCGCGCTCGGTGCCCGCGCCGCCCGCTGGCTGGCCCGGCACGGCGCGCGGCGCCTGGTGCTGACCAGCCGCCGGGGCCCGGACGCCCCCGGCGCGGACCGGCTGGCCGCCGAGCTGGCCGCGCTCGGTGCGCGGGTGACGGTCGCCGCCTGCGACGTGGCCGACCGCCAGGAGCTGGCGGCGCTGCTGGCCCCGCTGGCCGGGGAGTTGACCGCGGTGGTGCACGCGGCGGGGGTGAGCGGCAGATTCGTCCCACTCGCCGAGACCGAACCGGCCGAGTTCGCCGAGGTGGTCAGGGCCAAGGTGGCGGGCGCCGTCCATCTGGAGGAGTTGCTGGCGGGCCGGGAGCTGGACGCGTTCGTCACCTTCGGGTCGATCGCGGGCGTCTGGGGCAGCGGCGGCCAGGCCGCGTACAGCGCGGCCAACGCCTTCCTGGACGCGCAGGCCGAGCGGCGGCGGGCGCGCGGGCTGGCCGCCACCTCCGTCGCCTGGGGTCCGTGGGCCGAGGAGGGGATGGCCGCCGATCCGGCGGTCGCCGACCACCTGCGGCGGCGCGGCCTGCTGCCGATGGCGCCCGAGGCGGCCGTGGCGGCGCTCTGGCAGGAGGTCGCGGCGGGTGCGGCCACGACGACCGTCGCCGAGGTGGACTGGGAACGGTTCACCGCCACGTTCACCGCGGCCCGGCCGAGCCGGCTGTTCGACGCGCTGCGGACCGCGCCGGCCGCCTCCGGCGCCGCCCCGGCGGCCGACGCCGCGGTACCGCAGGCGGCGGGCGCGCCGGACTTCGCGGCGCTCTCCGACGCCGAACGGCCCGGTGCGCTGCTGGAACTCGTCCGGACCAGGGCGGCCGCACTGCTCGGCCACGCCTCCCCCGAGGAGGTCGACCCGTCCCGCAGCCTGCTCGACCAGGGCTTCGACTCGCTGGCCGCGGTACGGCTGTGCCGGGAGCTGGCGGCGGCGACCGGGCTGCGGCTGCCCACCCCGATGGTGTTCGAGCACCCGAGCCCCCGGGCGCTGGCCGGCCACCTCAGTGCCGAGCTGGCCGGGAGGGCGGCGCCGGCCGCGCCGGCCGGGCAGGACCCGGCGGGCGCCGACCCGGGCGGCCCGGAGCAGTCCGCCGGCTGGTCGGGCAGCATCCGCCGGCTCTACCGGCGGGCCTGCGAGGACAACCGGTACCTGGACGGGATGGAGCTGCTGACGGCGGCGGCCCGGATCCGCCCGGTCTTCCGCGGGCCCGGCGAGCCGGCGCCCCGCCCCGCCCCGGTCCGGCTGGCCGAGGGCCCGGCCGGGCTGCCGGACCTGGTGTGCCTGCCGCCGATCATCGCCCCCTCGGGGCCGCACAACTACGCCCGGCTGGCGGCGCACCTGGCGGGCCGGCGCACCGTGTACGCGTACACCCATCCCGGGTTCGGTGACGGCCAGGCGCTGCCCGCCGACTGGGACCTGGTGGTGGAGGTGCACGCGCGGACCGTGCGGCGGGACTTCGGCGGCCGGCCGTACGCGCTGGCCGGCTACTCCTCCGGCGGCTGCCTGGCGCACGCGGTGACCGACCGGCTGGAGGCGCTCGGCGCCGCGCCGGCCGGGGTGGTGCTGCTGGACTCGCTGCCGCTGGCCGAGGGGTCGTGGGCCCGGATCAGGCCGCTGTTCCGCAGCATGGCGCTGGACGAGCAGGCGTTCGCGTTGATGACGGACGACCAGCTCACCGCGATGGCCCACCACCTGCACCTGTTCGAGGGCTGGAAGCCGGGCCGGCTGGACACCCCGATGCTGATGGTGCGGGCGCTGGACCCGGTCCCCGACTGGCAGGACGACTGGCTCACCGACGAGGACTGGCGCACGGTGTGGCACCACCCGCACCGGACCGTCCAGGTGCCGGGCGACCACTGGTCGCTGATGAACGAGAACGCCGACTCCACGGCCACCGCCGTGCACCGGTGGCTGCTGGAACCCGGCCGCCACCACTGACCTCCCCTTCGGACCCACCCCCTTCGAAACTGAGAGCACCACCATGGACAGCGCACCCCTCGACCGGCCGGCCGACTCCTACCGCACCGGTCTGCTCAGCAAGGACCTGCCGACCGAACTGGACCGGCTGCGGGCCCTGGAGCGGTCGATGGACCCGACCTCGATCGCGATCCTGGAGGCGCTGCCGATCCAGCCCTCCTGGCACTGCCTGGAGATGGGCGCGGGCGCCGGGTCGATGGCGTACTGGCTGGCGAAGCAGTGCCTGGCCGGCCAGGTCGTCGCCGCCGACATCGACCCCCGGTTCCTCGACGCCCGCCGGGCCGCCAACCTGGACGTGGCCGGGATCGACCTCGCCCGGCACGAGTTCCCGCCCGGCTCCTTCGACCTGATCCACAGCCGGGCCGTGCTGTCCCACATCCCGGAGCGGGACGCGGTGCTGCGGGCCGCCGCCGGGTGGCTGCGGCCGGGCGGCTGGCTGGTGGTGCAGGACTTCGTGCTGCTGCCGCCGGAGCCGGCCGCGGCCTCGCCGCTGACGCCGTTCGTCGAGGCGATGATCCTGGGCGGCCCGCAGCAGGGCAACGACTCCCGCTGGACCCGGCGGATGCCCGCCGCGCTGACGGCGCTCGGGCTGGAGCGGCTGCAGCTGCGGACCACCGCGCTGACGGCGGGTCTCGGCGGTCCGGCCGACGAGCTGTGGCGGATCTCGCTGCGGCAGCTGGCACCCGCCTTCGTGGAGCGGGGGTCCATGACGGAGGAGCAGGTCGCCGCCCTGGCGGACGCGTTGGAGCGGCGCACCCTGGTGGACTTCTCGTTCCTGTTCGTCTCGGCCTGGGCCCGCCGCCCGCTGGTGGGGCGTCCACGCTGAGCGGTGCCGCACTGCGCGGCGGCCGGTGCGGCCGGTGCCTACCGGCCGCCGCGCAGGAACTCGCGGTTGAGCGCGGCGATGCCGGTGAGCGGGATGCCCTTGGGGCAGGCGGTGGCGCACTCGCCGGTGTTGGTGCAGCCGCCGAAGCCCTCGTCGTCCATGGCCGCGACCATCGAGCGGGCCCGGCTGCCGCGTTCCGGCGCGCCCTGCGGGAGAAGGCTGAGGTGGACCACCTTGGCGGCGGTGAAGAGCATCGCCGAGCCGTTCGGGCAGGCCGCCACGCAGGCGCCGCAGCCGATGCACTCGGCGTGCTCGAAGGCGAGGTCGGCGGCGTCCTTGGGGACGGGGGTCGCGTGGGCCTCAGGTGCGCTGCCGGTGGGGGCGGTGATGTAGCCGCCGGAGCCGATGATCCGGTCCAGCGCGGAGCGGTCCACCACCAGGTCGCGGACGACCGGGAAGGCGCCGGCCCGCCACGGTTCGACGTCGATGGTGTCGCCGTCGGCGAAGTGCCGCATGTGCAGCTGGCAGGTGGTGGTGCGTTCGGGGCCGTGCGCCCGGCCGTTGATGACCATGCCGCAGGCGCCGCAGATCCCCTCCCGGCAGTCGTGGTCGAAGGCGACCGGTGCCTCGCCGCGCAGGATCAGCTCCTCGTTGAGGGTGTCCAGCATCTCCAGGAAGGACATGTCGGGGCTGATGTCCGCGACCTGGTAGGTGGTCAGCGAGCCGGGTGCGTCCGGTCCGGCCTGCCGCCAGATCCGCAGGGTCAGGTTCATGCGTAGCTCCGCTGGGTGGGGTGGACGTGCTCGAAGTGCAGCTGCTCCCGGTGCAGGACGGGCGCGCTGCCGGTGCCGGTGAACTCCCAGGCGGCCGCGTAGCCGAACTCCTCGTCACGGCGGGCGGCCTCGCCGGTGTCGGTGCGGCTCTCCTCGCGGAAGTGGCCGCCGCAGGACTCGGTGCGGTGCAGGGCGTCCAGGCACATGAGTTCGGCCAGTTCGAGGTAGTCGACGATCCGGTTGGCCTTCTCCAGCGCCTGGTTGAGCTCCTCGCCGGTGCCGGGGACCTTGATCCGGCGCCAGAACTCCTCGCGCAGCTGCGGGATCCGGGCCAGCGCGCGGCGCAGTCCGGCGTCGTTCCTGGCCATGCCGCACTCGTCCCAGAGCAGGGCGCCGAGTTCGCGGTGGAAGGACTCCGGGGTGCGGTCGCCGTCGACGGCGAGGATCAGGTGGAGCTGGTCGGTGACCTCGGCGACCGCGGCCTCGACGGCGGGGTGGTCGTCGGGGACGGGAGCGGGGCGGTGGCGGGCGAGGTAGTCGTTGAGGGTGGGCGGCAGCACGAAGTAGCCGTCGGCGAGGCCCTGCATCAGGGCGCTGGCGCCCAGCCGGTTGGCGCCGTGGTCGGAGAAGTTGGCCTCGCCGATGGCGAACAGGCCGGGGACGGTGGTCTGCAGGTCGTAGTCGACCCACAGGCCGCCCATGGTGTAGTGGATCGCCGGGTAGATCCGCATCGGTGCCCGGTAGGGGTCCTCGGCGGTGATCCGCTGGTACATCTCGAACAGGTTGCCGTACTTGGCCTCGATCTCGGCGCGGCCCAGCCGGGCGATGGCGTCCGCGAAGTCGAGGTAGACGCCCTGGCCGCCGGGGCCCACCCCGCGGCCCTCGTCGCAGACGTTCTTGGCGGCCCGGGAGGCGATGTCGCGCGGGACCAGGTTGCCGAAGGAGGGGTAGATCCGTTCCAGGTAGTAGTCGCGTTCGGCTTCCGGGATCTCGCCGGGCGGGCGGGTGTCGCCCCGGGCCCGGGGCACCCAGATCCGGCCGTCGTTGCGCAGCGACTCGCTCATCAGGGTGAGCTTGGCCTGGTGGTCGCCGGAGCGCGGGATGCAGGTGGGGTGGATCTGGGTGAAGCAGGGGTTGGCGAACAGGGCGCCGCGCCGGTGGGCGCGCCAGATCGCGGTCGCGTTGGAGTTCTTGGCGTTGGTGGACAGGTGGAAGACGTTGCCGTAGCCGCCGGTGGCGAGCACCACGGCGTCGGCGAGGTGGGTGGTGATCCGCCCGGTGACCAGGTCGCGGGCGACGATGCCGCGGGCCCGGCCGTCGACCACGATCAGCTCGAGCATCTCGGTGCGGGCGTGCAGCTCGACCCGGCCGGCCGCGATCTGCCGGGAGAGCGCCTGGTAGGCGCCGAGCAGCAGCTGCTGCCCGGTCTGGCCGCGGGCGTAGAAGGTGCGGGAGACCTGGACGCCGCCGAACGAGCGGGTGTCCAGCAGCCCGCCGTACTCGCGGGCGAACGGGACGCCCTGGGCGACGCACTGGTCGATGATCTCCACCGAGACCTGGGCGAGCCGGTGGACGTTGGACTCGCGGGCGCGGAAGTCGCCGCCCTTGACGGTGTCGTAGAACAGCCGGCGCACCGAGTCACCGTCGTTGCGGTAGTTCTTGGCCGCGTTGATGCCGCCCTGGGCGGCGATCGAGTGGGCCCGGCGCGGGGAGTCCTGGAAACAGAACTGGACCACCCGGTAGCCCTGTTCGGCCAGCGTGGCGCCGGCCGCACCGCCCGCGAGTCCGGTGCCGACCACGATGACGGTGTGCCCGCGCCGGTTGGCGGGGTTGACCAGGCCGGCCTCGAACCGCCGCCGGTCCCAGCGCTGTTCGATCGGTCCGGCGGGCACGGCGGTGTCGGTGACGGGCGCGCCGACGGTGTAGTCCAGGTACGGGTTCATCGCACGACTCCGGTCAGTACGGCGACGGGCACGGCGAGGAAGCCGGCCGTCAGGACGAACGCGAGCAGATCGGCCGTGGCCTTCAGCACCCGGTCGCGGCGCGGGTTGTTGACGCCGAGGGTCTGCGCGGCGCTCCAGAAGCCGTGCCGCACGTGCAGGCCGAGCGCGAGCATCGCGAGGATGTAGATGCCGCCGCCGTACCAGGTCGAGAACGAGGCCACGATGTTCTGGTACGGGTGGCCCTCCTCGGCGCGCGGGTTCACCGTGAGGGTGGTGAGGTCCAGGATGTGCCAGACGATGAACAGCCCGAGGATCACCCCGCCCCAGCGCATGGTGCGGGTGGCGTAGCTGGTGCGGCGCGGCCGGTGGGCGTACTTCTGCGGCCGGGCGGCCAGGTCGCGCCGGCTGAGCTGGAACGCGGCGACGCCGTGCACCACGACCGCGGCCAGCAGGCCGGTCCGGGCGATCCACAGGAACCAGCCGTGGTGCAGCAGCGGCTGACCGAGGGTGCGCAGCCAGGCCGCGTAGCCGTTGAGGTCGTCGGGGCCGAAGAAGACCTTGAGGTTCCCGAGCATGTGGAGGACCAGGTAGAGCAGCATGACGAGGCCGCTGACCGCCATCGCCGCCTTCTTGCCGACGGTCGAGCGCCAGAGCGTCGTGAGGGTGGAGGGGTGTCGGCCCGTCCGAGTCGCCAGTGCCATGCCGGCCACGCTAGGGAGGCGCCCTACCGGTCGTCCAAGACATGATGCGGGCGGATTCGATAGGTGATGCCTATCGTGGCCGGTTAGCATGGGGTGGTGCAGTTGCAGCAGCTCCGTTACTTCGTGGCCGTGGCCGAGACCGGGCACTTCACCCGCGCCGCCGAGCGGATGCTGGTGGCGCAGCCCTCGCTGTCCCAGCAGATCCGTTCACTGGAACGGGAGTTGGGTGCCGAGCTGGTCCACCGCAGCCGGGGCGCCAGCACCCTGACCGATGCCGGGCAGGCGCTGCTGCCGCTGGCCCGGCGGATCCTCGCGGACACCGAGAGCGCCCGGCGGGCGGTCCAGGAGGTCGTCCGGCTGCGGCGCGGCCGGGTGCGGCTCGGGGCGACGCCGAGCCTGTGCGTCAGCCTGGTGCCGGACGTGCTGCGGGCGTACCGCTCACGGCATCCCGGGGTCGAGCTGCAGGTCCGCGAGGGCGGTTCGCGGGACCTGGTGGCGCTGCTGGGCCAGGGCGCCCTCGACCTGGCGCTGATCATCCCGCCGCCGGCCGGGCAGGGTCCGGCGCTGGCCGTCACCGAGCTGCTGCACGAGGACCTGGTGCTGGTCGCCGCGCCCGGCCTGCCCGGGCTGCCGGGGCCCGGACGGGCGGCCCGGATCGAGGATCTGCGCGGGCGGCCGCTGGTGATGTTCCGGGAGGGCTACGACCTGCGGGAGACCACCGTGTCGGCCTGCCGGGCGGCGGGCTTCGAGCCGGAGTTCGCGGTCGAGGGCGGCGAGATGGACGCCGTGCTCGGCTTCGTCGCGGCGGGGCTCGGCCCGGCGGTGCTGCCGGGCATGGTGGCGGCCAGGTCGGGGCTGGCGGTGACCCCGTTCGCCGGACCGGGCCCGGGGCGGACCATCGCCGTCGCACACGGCGCCGAGCTGCCGCTGACGCACGCGGCCGCGGCGCTGCGCGACACCGTGCTGCGCCATCTGGCGGACGCGGACCGGGCGGGCGCCCTGCCGCCGGGCACCCGGCTGGCCGCAGGCTGAGGGACACGCCCGCCCGGCGACCGGCGGGGCGATTTCCGACGTTTCGTCCTGCGCCCTGCTACAGTCGAATCAGTTGCGGTTGTGGTTCCCATGAATTCTGTGTGCGCCTGCTGGCTTGTGACCTCCAGGCGCATTTTTGTTTTCCCCGGCCTGTGCCGGGTGGGTGCTTTTTTCGGCGACTCGGGTCCGCGACGTGCGGATTCCGGCAAGCCATCTGAAGGAGATTGTGTTATGGCTACTGGCACCGTGAAGTGGTTCAACGCGGAAAAGGGCTTCGGCTTCATCGAGCAGGAGGGTGGCGGCCCGGACGTGTTCGCCCACTACTCGAACATCAACGCCAGCGGCTTCCGTGAGCTGCTCGAGGGCCAGAAGGTCGAGTTCGACGTCACCCAGGGCCCGAAGGGCCCGCAGGCGGAGAACATTCGCCCCCTCTGACATCTGTCACTGCCGGCCTTCGCGGGCAGTCCTGAAGGCCCCCGTCACGAGCATCCGCTCGTGACGGGGGCCTTCCTCGTTCCCGGTCCGCGGTGCCCGTGGGTCGCGGTGCCCGTCGGTCGCGTTTCCGGTCGGTCAGCGCCCGGGCACCGGGTCGTGGCCGCCCTCGGTGCCGGGGCGGCAGCGCAGCAGGCGGCCCGCGGTCAGCCGGGCGCCGCGCAGCGCGCCGTGCCGGTGCAGGGCCTGCACGGCGAAGGTCGAGCAGGACGGTGTGTACGGGCAGCACGGGCGCCGGTTCGGGCTGATCCGGGTGCGGTAGAAGCGCACCGCGCCGTACAGCCCGGCGGCCGCGGCCCCGCGCGGGACCGGCGCCGCCGGGTCGGCGGCGGCCCGGCCCGGCCGGCCGGTGGCCGCGCCGACCGCCGCCTCGAGCGCCGCCAGAGCGGTGAGCGGGATCAGCGCGATCATGCAGGGGTCGGCCAGGTCACCGAGGCAGTCGCAGACGTCGCAGGCGTCGCAGCAGTCGTTGTCGCGCTTGCGGTTGCGCCGTCGGTGCTCCTGCCAGGCGCGCCGCTGCTGCTTGCGGCGGCGCCGCTCGCTGTCCGGCAGCCACCACCAGGCCCGGCCGGGCCGTCCCGGCGGCCGGGCCTGCTGCTGCGCGCCGTACGGATCGTGAGGGGACACGGTTGACGCTCACTCCGTTCTGCCGGTCTGCCCCGGCGCTCGCCCGGCCGGTCGCCGGGCACTCTCCCCGCCTCGGACGACGACGGGCACCGGACGGTTCCAGGCCCGGTCCCGGGGTCAGGTTCGGCGCCGCGGCAGCGCGGGGCGCAGCGGGACCACGCCGAGGCCCGCGTCCACCATGAGGTCCCGGTCGGTACCGGGCAGCAACCACAGGTCGGCCGACAGCACTGGGGCGACGTACGGCTCGGCAATCCGCACGACGCCGGTGTCCGCCGGGTGTTGCCGGGTACCGGTTGTGCACCGCTCCAGGCCCGCCAGGGGCGCCTGCCGGCGGATCGTCAGGGGTGGCTCGGGGCAGGATCCGGGCACGGACCGGCGGGCGGGCGGCGCCGGGCGGCGGGGTGCCCGGCGGCGGGGGCCGGACGGGCGCGTGCGAAGCTGTGGGGCCGACGAGGCGGAACAGGGGCGGTCATGGGGGCAGGAATGCGCGGTAACACCAGGTCAGCGGTGTCGGGGCCGCCCGTCGAGGGGTCCGCCGCCGCGCGGACCGTCGGTCTGCTGGACCTCCGGGGCCACGCCGGTTCCCTGCCCGTGCTGCACTATCCGGCCGACGCCGTGGTGGTGGTCTCCGGCCTGCCCGGCAGCGGCAAGAGCACGCTGCTGCGCCGCTGGTCGGACGCGGTCCGGGTGGTGGACCCGCGCGACGTCCACGAGGCGTGCGAGGCCGTGATGCCCGAGCGGCTGCCGTACGGGGTGTACCGGCCGTGGGCGCGGCTGGTGCACCTGCGTTGGCTGCGGGCGGGCGTGCGCGGGGGCGGTCCGCTGCTGGTGCACGACTGCGGCAGCCGCCCGTGGCTGCGCCGGTGGCTGGCCCGCGGCGCCGCCCGGCAGGGGCGGGAGCTGCACCTGGTGGTCCTGGACGTCGGCCGTGCCGAGGCGTTGAACGGCCAGCGGGCGCGCGGCCGGTGGGCACCCCGGCGGACATTCGACCGGCACTGCGCGGGCCTCGGGCGGCTGCTCGACGCCCTGACGCCCGGCGGCCCGGCCGCCACCGCCGCACCGGTCCCGGACGCGGTGGCGGAGGCCACCTCGGTCGTCCTGCTGGACCGCTCCTCCCGTGCCCACGCGACGGCCCTCTTCGGCGCCCCGGCCGACCCCGCGGGCTGAGCCGGGACCGGCGGCTCGCACCGGACCGGCCACCCGGCTCCCAGGCCTCCGCCTCGCAGACCCCCCGCCTCGTAGGCCCCGGGCTCCCCGGTCCCCGGCCGGGGCTCAGCCTGCCGTGTGGACCACCTCGCCGCCGACCACGCCGAGGTCGACCCGGGTGTCCAGGATCGCCTTCGGGTCCAGTCCGAACAGGTCCTGGGAGAGCAGCACCAGGTCGCCGAGCTTGCCCGGGGTGATCGAACCGAGCCGGTCGTCGAGGAAGTTGGCGTACGCGCTGCCCAGGGTGTAGCCGCGCAGGGCGGTGGCCAGCGGGACGGTCTCCTCCGGCCTCCACGCCTCGCCGCCTGCCAGGCCCTGGCGGGTGACGGCGGTGTAGAGGCCGATCAGCGGGTCCATCTCGGCGACGTTCCAGTCGCTGGAGAACGCCAGGACCGCCCCGGCCTGCTGCAGGCTGCGCATCGGCCAGGCCTTGGACCAGCGCTGCTCGCCGACGGCCTCCGCCCAGTCGCGGCCGGGCCCGGCGATGTCGGGCGAGCAGTGCCGGGGCTGCATGCAGGCGACCACCCCGAGCTCCGCGAAGCGGGGGACGTCGGCCGGGTCGAGGCACTCGACGTGGACGACCTGGTGCCGGGCGTCGCGCGGGCCGTTGACCCGGCGGGCGTGCTCGACCGCGTCCAGCACGGTGCGGATGCCCCGGTCGCCGGTGGCGTGCACGAAGGTCTGGAAGCCGGCCGCGTCCAGCCGGGCCAGCGTCTCGGCGAACTCCTGCGGCGGGTAGAAGGTCTCGCCGCGGTGGCTGTGGTGCCCGGCGTACGGTTCCAGCAGGGCCGCGGTGTGCGGTTCGACCACGTCGTCGATGTACAGCTTGAGCGGCCCGACCCGGAACCGGTCGCCGTGGTGGCGCCGGGCCGCGGCCGCGAACTCGGCGAGGTCCGCGTCGGTGGTGCCGCGCGGGTGGAACAGCGCGGCGACCAGCCGCGAGCGCAGCCGGCCCTCGGCGATGGCCCGCTCGAACAGGGCCAGGTCGTCCAGCGAGTTCTGCGGCTCGACGACGGTGGTGATGCCGTAGCGGGCGGCCTGGTCGAGGCTGGCGCACAGCCGCCCGTACTGGCGGTCCGGGTCGGCCCACGGGACGCCGGCGGCGCGCAGGGCCCGGTGGCCGTCGCGGGACAGGCCGCGGACCGCGAAGTCGGTGAGGAAGCCGGTCGGCTCGCCGGTGACCGGGTCCTTCTGCACGGTGCCGAAGGCGAGGTCGGTGGTGTCGGCGGTGATGCCGAGGCGGCGCAGGGCGGCCGTGTTCAGCCAGGCGGTGTGGACGTCGTAGCTGAGGACGAAGGCGGGCCGGTCACCGGTGTACGGGTCGAGGTCGGCGGCGGTGGGCATCCGGCCGCCGGGGATCGCGGAGTAGTCGAAGGCCTCGGCCTCGACCCAGTCCGCACCGGGGTTGCGGTCCAGCCAGTCGGCGATCCGTCGGCCGATCTCGGCCGGGTCGGCGGCGCCGGCCAGTTGCACGCAGGCGGCGTCGGAGCCGAGCCGGACGTGGTTGTGGCTGTCGACGAAGCCGGGCAGCAGCAGCCGGCCGCGGGCGTCGACCACCTCGGTTCCGGGGCCGGCCAGCTCCCGCCAGCCGTCGCCGTCGCCGACCCAGGCGATCCGGCCGTCCCGGACGGCGACGGCCTCGGCCCGGGGGCGCCGGTCGTCGACGGTGTGGACGTGGGCGTGGTGGACGATCAGGTCGGCGGGGCGGTTCACAGGTTCTCCGGAGCGGTGGCGGCGGTGGCGGCGGTGGTGGGGACAGCAGCGGGTGCGGCGGCCGCGGCGGACGGCGCAGCGGTCCGGTCGGACTGGTCGGCGGGCAGGCTGAGCACCCAGTGGGTGGCGCTGCGCGGGCGCAGGTAGAACGCCCAGTAGAGGGCGCCGACCAGCAGGACGGCGAGGGTGATCAGCAGGTCGCGGCGGGCCTGCTGGGTGAGCGCGTACGCCAGGACGGCGGTGGTCAGGACGGGGGCGAGCGGCCACAGCGGCATCCGCCAGGCGTCGGTGGTGCGGTGGCGGCCGCGGCGGGCGGCGAGCGCGGCCACGCCGAGCAGCAGGTAGATCACCGCGACCACGACGCCGGTGAAGCCGAGCAGCGCGTCGATCGGGACGGTGAGGGCGAGCACCGCGCCGGGGGCGCCGATGGCGAGGGTGGCCACCCACGGGGAGCCCCAGCGGGGGTGCAGGGTGCCGAGCGCCCGGTTGACGGGGTCGGGCCAGGTGCGGTCGCGGGCCGAGGCGTAGAGCACCCGGCCGTTCTGGATCACCATCACGATGACGGCGTTCAGGATGGCCGCGGCGATGCAGAGGCTGACGAAGGTGCCGACGGTGCTGCCCGCCCACGAGTCGACGATCGCGACCAGGTCGCCCGCGGCGAGCTGGTCCGGTGAGCTGACGCCCAGGCAGATCGCGACCACCGGGACGGTGATCACCACGACTCCGGCCAGCAGGGACCACAGCACCGTGCGGGCGACCGAGCGGCGTGGTTCGCGCAGGTCCTCGGAGAGGTAGATCGCGGTGCCGAAGCCGTTGTACGTGAAGATCGCCACGGCCAGCCCGGAGATCAGCAGTCCGGCGGTGAACGGGCTCGTGCCGCCGTGGCCGTCCGGGACCACGGCGTGGACCAGCGAGGAGGCCGGCTGGTGGATGTGGGTCAGGCCGAGCACGCTGACCACGCCGGCCGCGACCACTTCGAGGCCGAGGAAGACGCCGGTGATCAGGGCGTTGGACTTGATGTCCAGGACGCCGACGGCGATGGCGAGCACCATCACCGCGCCGCCCGCGACGGCCGGGTCGAGCGAGAGCACCGATCCGAGGTAGCTGGCGGTGCCGAGCGCGATGATCGGCGGGATGACCAGCAGCGAGACGATCGAGATCACGAACACCAGCCAGCCGGCCATCCGGCCGAGCACCTGGCCGACGATCGAGTACTCGCCGCCGGCGCTCGGCACCAGGGTGCCCAGCTCGGCGTAGCAGAGGCCGACGCCGAGCGAGAGCACCGCGGCGATCAGCAGGCTGATCACGGCACCGCTGCCCTGGGACTGCAGCAGCGGCGGGACGACGATGAACAGCGAGGAGGCGGGCGTGACGCACGACAGGGTCAGCAGGACCCCGCCGAACACGCCCAGGGATCGTGGCAGCGCCGCGACGGCGGGCTGCGCGCCGGTGGGCCGGGGGGAAGTCGTCATCGGGGACCGGACTCTCTGGGGGAAGGTGTCCGGCCATTGAAGGCGAGGCGAAAAGATTGCGTCAAGGGTTTCTTTGCATCATTTCGCCTGCCAAATTCCCGCCTTCCGGCAATTCATAAGCCCAGCGATATCAGCACCGACGAATCGCCTATTCAATGGGCAGATCGTAGGTGTAGGACTCCTTGACGATGTCCAGGTGCACCCAGGACTCGCAGCGCACCACCCCCGGCAGGCTCCGGACGGCCTCCAGGCCGGCCGACAGCGCCCGGCGGTCCGGGGCGTCCAGGCCGCACACCAGGTCGAACCGTCCGTAGCCGGTCGCCACGTAGTTCACCCCGGGCAGGCGGGCCGCCGCCCGGGCGACCGCCGCGACCGGCCCGTGCACGCCGAGGCCGACGCCGGCCGCCTCCCGCACACCCAGCGCGCGCGACTCCACCAGGCCGGTGACGTGCACCGCCCCGACCTCCAGCAGGCGCAGCACCCGGGCCCGGGTGGCCGGCTGCGAGAGCCCGACCTGCTCGGCCAGCGCGGCGAAGCTGGCCCGCCCGTCCGTCTGCAGCAGGCCGAGCAGCCGCCGGTCGGCCCGGTCCAGGGCGGGGATCCGGGCGGCCGCCGTACCGGGGAGGACCGGGGAGTAGGCGTCCCGGACCAGTTCGGCGCAGCGGAACACCTCCACGCCGCGCACCCCGGGCGCCGCCCGGAGCACCGCGAACTCCTCCTCCAGTGCGGCCTCGTCGGCGACCCGGACCTCGGCGACCACGGCGAGCCGGCCCGCGGTGCAGGAGACGAAGCTGGTCGCCCGGCGGGCCGCGGCCAGGGCGGCGGCCGGGCCGCCGGGGCCCGCGACGTCCAGCGACACGTGCGCGACCGCCTCGATCCCGGCGACGGCGGGCGGCACGATGCCGACGATCCGCACCGCACCGCGCTGCAGTAGGCGCTGCACCCGGGCCCGGGCCGCCTCCCGGGAGATGCCGAGCAGCTCGGACAGCCGCTGGTAGGTGACCCGCCCGTCGAGCTGCAGTTCGCGGACGACGGCGGAGTCGGTGGCGTCGGTGGTGTCGGGCACGGGGTCGCTCCCAGGGGGTGGTGCGGCGGGGCGCAGCCAGCCTAGGCCGCCGCCGCGCCCGGCCCGCGCACCGGCCGCACCGGCCCGGCATCCGGGCGCCGCACCGGCGCGGCTTCCGCGCGGGGCCCGGACGGTGATTCCCTCCCCCGTTGTGCGGCGTCGGAGAGCGGCCGTGACGGACTTTCGGGCGGTCCCCTGAAAGGCGGTCAATGTCGTTGACGGAATGCGCAGTTACCCGATGTCGACGGTATCCGGCCCTTGCGAGCCTGCCGACTCGTGCAACCGGGCGAATGCGAGGCATATGTGCCGGCTGGCCCCGCAGGTGCGGCACTATGCTCGGCGCCGTGGCCCCCCGGAGCGCGCCCCCGAATCCGCGCACGGCAGACAGGGAGTTCCTTGTGACGACCCGTTTCCTCCTCCGTCCCGGCCTGCGCTTCGCGGGCGGTCTCCTGGCCGCCGCGCTGGCGCTCGCCGGGTGCTCGTCGAGTTCGTCCGGGTCGTCCGGCGCCTCCGGTTCGGCCTCCGCGTCCGGCACGGCCTCGGGCACTGCCGGCGCCAGCGCAACTGCCAGTGCCAGCATCAGCGGCACCGTGACGGTGTTCGCGGCGGCCTCGCTGCAGGAGAGCTTCACCACGCTGGGCCAGAAGTTCGAGGCCGCACACCCCGGCACCAAGGTGGTGTTCAACTTCGCCGGCAGTGACGCGCTCGCCGCCAGCATCGTCAACGGCGCACCGGCCGACGTGTTCGCGGCGGCCAGTCCGGCGACCATGAAGACGGTCACCGACAAGGGCGACGCCGCCGGGCAGCCGCAGACCTTCGTCCGCAACCAGCTGGAGATCGCCACCGTTCCCGGCAACCCACACCACATCGCCTCCCTCCAGGACCTGGCCCAGCCGGGTCTGAAGGTGGTCCTGTGCGCCCAGGAGGTGCCCTGCGGCGCCGCCGCCCAGAAGGCGCTGGCCGCGGGCAACGTCCAGCTCACCCCGGTCAGCTACGAGCAGGACGTGAAGGCCGCCCTGACCAAGGTCGAGCTCCAGGAGGCGGACGCCTCGCTGGTGTACCGGACGGATGTCAAGTCGGCGGCGGGCAAGGTCGACGGGGTGAACTTCCCGGAGGCCTCCGCCGCGATCAACGACTACCCGATCGCCACCCTGACCCATGCCCCCAACAGCGCGGGCGCCCAGGCGTTCGTGGCACTGGTCCAGTCCCCGGAGGGGCAGCAGGTGCTCACGGACGCCGGTTTCCTGAGCGCGTAGCCGGAGGCCGGAGTGTCGGGGTGGCCCGGGAGAGGCCGGTTGCTAGCCTCAATTCGCCCGATTTTCTCCCTATTTGTACGCCCGCCGAGCCCGGTGGGCCCGTGCCCGGTGGGCCCGCTGGGACCCGTGGAACGTCTTCCACCACAAGCAGTCCGTGGTCGGCTGACCGGCGGTCCTCCCGACCGATCCTCCAACACGCCCCGTGATGACGGAGGGTGACCGTCCGTCATCGGAGCGCGTAGGATGCTTCGTGCGCGCGCGGTGGGAAGGGGAGACCGTTGGACACGGTGATCGTGCAGCTGCCCGACGCCCCGGCGGCCCGTGGCGGCCCGGGCCCGCAGCGGCCCCGGCTGCTGCGGATGGGGCCCGGTGAGAGCGCGGTCTTCGGCCGCGGCGCACCGGGCAGCCCGGCCGCCATCGAGCTGGCGGACCGCGGTGTCTCGCGCCGGGCCGGCGAGGTCACCGCCGCGGAGGACTACTGGCGGCTCTCCAACTTCAGCGGCTCCGCGACCTACGTGGTGGAGAACCTCGAGGGCGCGGGCGAGCACGTCAAGGTGGCGCCGGGCCGGCTGGGCGCGCCCGTACCGTTCGAGTTCTCCCGGGTGGTGCTGCCCGCGGTGGCCGGCCCGACGGCGTTCAAGGTGTTCGCGCCGCAGCACGCCTACCTGGACGGCGGTCCGCGGCCCGGCGCGGGCGAGCACACCGTCAGCCCGTTCGCCCTCGACCCCACCGCCAAGTACTTCCTGGTCCTGCTGGCGCTGTGCGAACCGCGGCTGCGCGAGGCCTCCGCCGCGGCCGTGCCCGGCGTCGGCGAGGTGCTGGAACGGCTGCGCGCCCTGCCCGCCTGCCGCACCCTGACCCGCTCGGCCGTCAACTACCACATCGACTACCTCGCCGAGGCCAAGCTCAGGCTGCGCGAGGAGGACGACCCCGAGCGCGCGGCGGCCGGGCGCACCGGCCGCAAGCGGGAGGAACTCGTCGCGCTGGCGCTGCGGTTCGACCTGGTCCGGGAGGACCACCTGGCCCTGCTCCCGCCGCGCCGCGGCGCCGGCTGACCCGCGCCATGGACGACGACGGCACCCCGCCCCTGGACGTCCCCGCCGGGTACCCGGTCGCCGACTGGCGGATCACCGAGCTGATCGGGTCCGGCGGCTGGGGCAGCGTGTACGCGGCCGAGGACCCGGCGGGCGGCACGGTCGCCGTGAAGTTCCTCCGTCCTGGCCTGCCCACCCCGGGCCGGCACCGGACGATGGCCGAACTGGTCCGCCGGGAGGACTACTTCAGCCGGCGGGCGGACCACCCCCAACTGATCCGGACGCTGGCCGCCGTCACCGTGCGCGACCCCGGTGATCCCCGGCTCGACGGCGCCCTGGCCCTGGTGATGGAACGCGCCGAGCGCAGCCTCCAGCAGCTGCTGGCCGACGGCGAGCCGGGGACGGCGGTGCCCGGCGCGGCCCGGATCCTGGCCGAGGTCGCCACCGGGCTGGCCCACATGCACGGCCGCGGCTGGGTGCACGGCGACCTCAAACCCGGCAACATCCTGCTGATGGCCGACGGCGGTGTCCGGCTGGCCGACTTCGGTCTGAGCGCGGAACTCGACGGCGGCACCCACGCCTACGCCCCGCCGCTCGGCTCACCGGACCACGTCCCGCCCGAGTGGTGGTCGCACCGGGCCGGCGCCCGCGGGGTGGAGCTGCGGCCGAGCGCCGACGTCTGGGCCTTCGGGGTGCTCGCCCACCAGGTGCTCACCGGCGGCCTCCACCCGTTCCTCGGCGCCACCGCCCGCGCCCGGTCGCTGGCCGCGCAGGCGTACGCGCGCGGCACCGCCCCGCTGCGCCTGGACGAGCGGCTGCCGGACGGCTGGCGGGCCGTGGTCGCCGACTGCCTGGCGGGCGATCCGGCGGTCCGCTCCCGGCTCGGGGCGGCCGAGTTGCTGACGCGGGTGCAGCAGGCCGGCGCACCGCCCCCGCCCGGGCGCACCGGGCGCGGGCGGCGCCGGGCGCTCGCGGTGGTCGCCGCGCTCGCGGTGTGCGGCACGGCGGCCGTGCTCGCGGCGCCGTCGGTGCTGCCGGCCGGTCCCTGGGAGACGGGCACCCAGGCGCCGCCGCCCACGGCGTCGTCGTCGGGCGGCCCGGCGGCACCGGCCGCACCGGCGGTGGCGACGGCGGCGACGGCGGCGACGCCGACGGTGGCCGGCGCGATCCCGGCCGGTTCGGACGTCCCCGCCGCGATCCGCGAGCCGATCGACCGGGCGGCCCGGCAGTGCCCCGAGCCGGAGGTGACCCCGGCGCTGCTGGCCGCGATGCTGAAGGCGGAGAGCGGCTTCGATCCCGACGCGGCCCGCCCCGAGTCCCAGGAGTACGGCATCGCGATGTGGACGCCCGTGGTGTTCAACGCCTGGGCGCAGGACGGCGACCACGACGGCCGCAAGGACTACATGTCGGCGCCCGACGCCATCATCACCATGGGCGGTTACGTCTGCTGGCTCGACCAGCAGCTCAAGCACCGGGGCTACACCCGGGACCTGCCGGCCCTGGTGGTCGCCGGGTACCGCACCAGCGACAAGACGGTGGCCGACACCGGGGGCGTCCCCGCGCGGGTGCGGCCGCACGTGGACACCGTGCTGCGGTACCTCGCCGAGTACGGCGGCTGAGGCCCCGGGCCCGCCGCGGGTCCCCCCGTACCCCGCCCGCCGTTCCGTGTCCGCCCGTCCGGCCACCCGCCGGACCGCCCGCCGGGCCCGGCTGCCGCCCAGGTGCGGCGGCCGGCGTCGGCGGGTGGCGTCGCACGGTGGGCGACGCGGGGTGGTCGACGCGGGGTCAGCAGTAGGGCAGGCCGGGCACCGGCTCGTCGTTGCCGCCGCCGGACAGGTAGATGACGTTCACCCAGACGCCCTTGTTGCCGCTGTCGTCGTCGGTCTTGGCGTACCAGAAGTTGTGGTACTGGCCGTCGGACATCTCGGTGCCCCTGGCCTGGCAGTAGAAGTAGTTGTCACCGGCGTAGAGCGTGCCGGCCCGGACGTTGCCCGCGAAGAAGCTCGGCGCGTTCTTCCACACGTGGCAGTTGTAGGTGCCGTTGCCGTTGGCGGTACACCCGCTCGCCGCGTCGGCCGCGGTCGCGGTCAGACCGAGCGTTCCGAGGCCGAGCACGGTCGCCGCGCCCGCCAGGGCCAGCCTGCGCACACCGGACATGGGGATCTCCTCATCGTGGTGGTGGTCAGCGGTGGCGGGGTCGCCCGTCTCACTGGGGACCCGACACAAAAAGAGAAAAACCGACCCACAATGACC
>NZ_JBXQQB010000016.1:32513-186769 GCF_057220535.1 Kitasatospora sp. NEAU-CNBT7
CCCCCTCGTGGGGGGGGTGGCTGGGGGTGGGGGGTCCGCTTTTCCCCTGTTGCCCCCCCCACGACCAGAGAACCACCGCCTCCCGGTGCCCGGTACCTGACACCTGTCAGGGTCGTGCCGGGTCTCCCTGACGCTCCGTCGGCCGCCGGCCGGCCCCGGGGCGCGGCCGCGGAGTCCGCCGGGGTGACCGCCATCCGCATGACATCGACGCGCCGGTCGGGTACGCCGCCGCCGGGGCGGGCAGGCTCGGACCGGGCCGCGGCGCACGGTCGGCGGACGGACGGAAGGCGGATGCGAGACGTGAGTTCCCGGAGCGGGGTGTCCGGCAGGGCCGGGACGAGTCAGCCGCTGGCGCTGGCGGGGATGCTGTTCGCGGTGTCGATGACGTTCATCGACCAGACGATCGTGTCCATCGCGGCGCCCAGCATCATCCGGGAACTCGGCCTGTCCTCCTCGGGGATGCAGTGGGTGGTCAACTCCTACCTGCTCTCGCTGGCGGCGTTCTTCGCACTCGGCGGCCGGGTCGCCGATGTCCTCGGCCACCGGCGGATGATGCTGGTGGGCACGGTGGTGTTCGTGGTGTCGTCGGCGCTGTGCGGTGCCGTCCCCGAGGGCGGCGCCGCGCTGGCCTGGCTGGTGGTCTTCCGGGCGGTGCAGGGGCTCGGCGCGGCACTGATGTTCCCGGCCGCGCTGGCGGTGGTGGTCGAGGTGTTCCCGGTCGAACGCCGGGGCCGGGCGCTGGCCCTGTTCTTCGGCGTCTCGGGCGGGCTGACCGCGCTCGGCCCGATCCTCGGCGGCATTCTGACCAGCTGGACCTGGCGGGCGATCTTCTGGGTCAACGTGCCGGTGGCGGTGGTCGCGGTCGTGCTGACCCTGCTCGCCCGGATCCGCAACACGCCGCGGCCAGAACCGATCGACTGGCGGGGCGCCGCGCTGGTCGCGGTCGGCATGGGCCTGAGCGTGCTGGGCCTCCAGCAGGCGCAGACCTGGGGCTGGGACTCCGCGCTGACCTGGCTGTGCATCATCGGCGGCCTGGCCGTGCTGGCCCTGCTGGTGGTCGTCGAACTGCGCACCGACCATCCGTTGATCAGCATGCAGATCTTCCGGGACCGGGCGTTCTCGGTCGACAACGCCGTGCTCTTCTTCGCCATGATGGCGTTCGTCCCGGTGTTCTTCTTCGCCTCGGTCTACGCGCAGGTCTCGCTCGGCTACTCCCCCAACGAGGCCGGGCTCTACCTGCTGCTGTTCTTCGCCGGGTTCGGGCCCGCCTCGCAGATCGGCGGCCGGATGCTCGACCGGCGCGGCGCCCGGCCGCCGATGCTGCTGGGCACCCTGGTCGGGGCGGTCGGCTTCGCCCTCTGGGCGGTGAAGATCACCGACCTGTCGCTGGGCGCCCAGTGGCCGTACATCGTGCTGGCCGGCGCCGGGATCGGCCTGCTGCTCACCCCCGCCTCCACCGACGCCGTGAACCGGGCCATCGGCCGCTCGTACGGCGAGGTCACCGGTATCACCCAGACCGTCCGCAACTACTCCGCCAGCGTCAGCCTGGCGGTGCTCGGCACCGTCCTGCTGCACACCCTCACCGACCGGGTCCAGGAGACCCTGGAGGCCCAGGGCCTGGCCGCCGGACCCGCCCGGTCGGCCGCCGACCGGATCGCCCAGAGCATCACCGGCCACGGCGGCGGGGCCGGCGCCCCCGCGGGGGTGGACAGCTCGGTGCTGCGGCAGATCCAGGTCGACTTCGCCGAGGCCAACCGCCCGGTGCTGATCGGGATGGCCGCCGCCCTGGTGGTCGCCTACCTCTGCGCCAGGCTCCACCCTGGCACCCGGGTGACCGCCGCCTCCGAGGTGCCCGAATCGGTCCCGCACCCGGCGCCGTAGCCACGGTGCCGACCTGGCCCGGCCCTGATCGCCCCGCTCCCCCTGGTGGCCCGGGCCGGGTCCGGACGTGCCGAATCCCGCCGCCCGCGCGATGCTGATCATGACACTCCGCTGAGCAGCGGCGGCGCGGACGACTGACCGGAGGCCATCGTGTTCCAACTGCTGTGGATTCTGCTGATCGGCTTCGTCCTCGGCCTGCTGGCCAAGCTGCTCCTGCGCGGCCCCCAGTCCATCCCGTGGTGGCTGACCATGCTCCTGGGCGCGGCCGGCGCCCTGCTCGGGAACGCCGTCTCCGGCTGGATCGGGGTCCGGCACACCGGCGGCATCGACTGGATCCGGCACCTGCTGCAGATCGGCTTCGCCGTACTGCTGGTGGGCCTGGTGGCACCGGCCTGGGGACGCCGGAGCGCCGGCCGCTGACCTGGCGGGCGACCCGGCCGCCGATCCGCACGCCGATCCGGCCGCCGGCTCTGCCGCCCGCCCGGGAAGGCCGGACGGCCCGCCGCGCACCCCGCGCGGCGGGCCTCGGCGTACCCCCCGGCACCCGGGCCGCACCGAAGGGACACCTCGCTCCGCTACCCTGCGGCGCGGACCACCGCCGGGGAGGGAACAGCGATGACGACACAGCCGGGTACCGGCACGACCGGGCTGACCAGGCGGCTGGGCCTCGCCGACGCGGTGGTGATCGGTCTCGGGTCGATGATCGGGGCGGGCGTGTTCGCGGCGCTGGGTCCCGCCGCCGGTGCGGCCGGCGCCGGGCTGCTGCCGGCGCTGGCGGTCGCGGCGGTGGTCGCGTACTGCAACGCCACCTCCTCCGCCCGGCTGGCCGCGCGCTACCCGGCCTCCGGCGGGACGTACGTCTACGGCCGTGAGCGGCTGGGCCCGTTCTGGGGGCACCTGGCCGGCTGGGCCTTCGTGGTCGGCAAGACCGCCTCCTGCGCGGCGATGGCCCTGACCGTCGGCTCGTACCTGTGGCCCGGACAGGCGCACGCCGTGGCGGTGGCCGCGGTGGTGGCGCTGACCGCGGTGAACTACGCGGGCGTGCAGAAGTCCGCCCGGCTGACCCGGGTGATCGTGGCGGTGGTGCTCGCCGTGCTGGCCGCGGTGGTCACCGCCTGCCTGGTTGGCGGTACCGCCGACGCCGCCAACCTCGGCCTCGGCCACCTCGACGGCTCCGGGGACCCCGGCGGCGCGGGCGGTGTGCTGCGCGCCGCCGGGCTGCTGTTCTTCGCGTTCGCCGGGTACGCCCGGATCGCCACCCTCGGCGAGGAGGTCCGCGACCCGGCCCGCACCATCCCGCGGGCGATCCCGCTCGCCCTGGGCATCACGCTGCTGGTGTACACGGCCGTGGCGGTCGCCGTCCTGGCCGTGCTCGGGCCGCAGCGGCTGGCGGGCGCCGCGGCGCCGCTGGCCGACGCGGTCCGGGCGGCGGGCGCGGCCGGTCTCGTCCCGGTGGTGCGGGCCGGTGCCGTGATCGCGGCGACGGGCTCGCTGCTGGCGCTGATCCTCGGGGTCTCCCGGACCACCCTGGCGATGGCCCGCGACGGGCACCTGCCACGAACGCTGGCCGCCGTCCACCCGCGCCACGGCGTCCCGTACCGGGCCGAACTCGCGGTCGGCGCGGTGGTCGCCCTCCTCGCGGGCACGGCCGACCTGCGCGGCGCGATCGGCTTCTCCTCGTTCGGCGTGCTCGCGTACTACGCCGTCGCCAACGCCGTCGCCTGGACCCTCTCCCCCGCCGAACGCCGGCCACCCGCGGCGGTCCCGGTGATCGGGATGCTGGGCTGCCTGACGCTCGCCTTCACGCTGCCGACCGCTTCGGTGCTGGCCGGCGCGGCAGTGCTGGCGGCGGGGGCGGCGGTGTACGGGCTGCGCGCGGCCGCGGCGGACCGCAGCTGACGGCTGCCGGTCCGGGGCCGCGGGCGGGTGGGGCCGGGGGCCGCACCCGCAGGCGGGCTCCGACTTGCTCCAGGTACTACGAAATCGTATGGTCCATTTTCATGAAGTACGAATCCGTACCACCGGAGTGGTCGCCCCTGCTCGCACTGCAACGGGCCACCCACGCCACCCTGCACGTGCTCGCCGCGGAACTCGTCGACCTGGACCTGACCCCCTCCGAGATCAACGCGCTGGCAAATCTCGCCGACGGCCGGGGCCGGACGGTCTCCGAACTCGGCGCGGCCGCGGGCACCCGCCCCACCACGCTGACCAGCGTGCTGGACCGTCTGGAACGCCGCGGCCACATCACCCGCGGCACCCGCCCGGGGGACCGCCGCGCGGTACTCATCGAACTCACGCCCTCCGGCCGCATGGCCGCCGCCACGATCCGCCAGACCGTCACCGACCTCGAGCAGCGCGCGCTCCGCGGTCTGCCGACCGAGGCGATCGCCGGCCTGCGCGTCGCGCTGCAAGCCCTCACCGAGGTGTCCGGATGACCGGCCGGTCCGCCGACTTCGACGCGCTGATGGCCGAAGCGACCGCGGCCTCGGGGAAGTTCGGCCACCGCGAGCACGTACATCTGACCTGGCTGGCCGTGCGACGGTTCGGCGTGCCCGCAGCGGTCGGTCTGGTCAGCGACGGCATCCGGCGCACCGCCCGCTACGCGGGTGCGCCCCAGAAGTACCACGCGACCGTCAGCCGGGCCTGGGTCGAACTGGTGGGCCACCACGCGGCCGGTCGCACCGACGACGACTTCACCGCGTTCGCCGACCACCACCCCGCCCTGCTCGACAAGCGCCTGCTGAGCCGGTTCTACCGTCCGGCGACGCTGGCCGGCGCACCGGCCAGGACCGGCTGGGTCGAGCCCGACCTCGCCCCGTTCCCCTGGGACGAGACCGAGCGGCGGCAGTCCGGGGAGGAACCTCGGTGAGGTGCGCGCCGCAGCCGGGCCAGGCGGCCGCCGGCTCCCCGCGGTAGCGGCCCGTCCGGGCGGGACCGATCGGCCCGACGCTGCCCGGATCCGCGGCGCGGGGCTCCAGGGCGCCCGGGACGGCCGCGCCGCCGCAGTCACCCTCGCCGCCTCCGTCCTGCTCCGGATCGTGCTCCGGATCCGTGCGCTAGTGACCGGAGGGCACCAGGGGTGGGACCGGCGGCAGGGTGAGAACGTCGGCGGCGGCGGACCGGTGCCGGGCCCACCCGGCGAGGGTGGCCAGGTCGGTGCCGTACGGCGGGTCGGCCGCGAAGGGGGCCAAGCCCTCGGCCGCGCGGGACAGCAGGGCGCGGGCTCCGGCTTCGTTGCCGCGGGCGGCGTGGGTCAGGCCGACCGCGAACTGCGCGAGGGCCCGCCACAGCGGCCGCTCCGGTTCCGGGGCGGACTTCCAGCGGTCCTCCAGCACCTCGTGGGCGTGGAACGGCCGGCCGGCGTCGATCAGCCGCTGCGCCTCGGCCAGGGTCCGTTCGGCCGAACGGATGACGCCCTCCGGCTGCCGCATCACGCCCTGCTCCCCGTACGGCAGCGGGCGCCCGAGCCCGTCGCGGGGCCGGCCGTTGCGGGCCCGGCCGGCGGCGTCGCGGTCACGGCCGGGCCGGGCGCCCGGGGCGCGGGAGGCGGGCCCGGCGGCCGTCGCGGGGGCGGCGCCGCAGCCGGTGCAGACGGCGTCCGGGCTCGCCCGCAGGCGGCCGCACCGATCACAGACCCGGTTCAGCAGACAGGCCGGGTCGCCACCCTCGGGGGACGTCTCACTCATGACCCGATTGTCGCGCGTCCAGGTAGGCCCAGGCCCGGGTGCCCGAGCACAGCGCCACCTCCGCCCGGACGTAGTCGTCCACCTCGTAGTCGTCGGCGGCCGCGAGTTCCGCGTCGGTGATGGCGAAGACACTGCCGTCGACGGCGTCCGCCGGGTCCGGCGAGACCACCACGAGGGGGTGCAGGTCGCTGCCGCTGGCGGCGATCACCTCGGGGTCGGTGATCCGGACGTGGTCCAGGCGGTGGCCCGGCAGGGCGTCGGGGCGGCCGTCGAGCAGGCGGCCGAAGCGGGCGAGCTGGACCTCGCCCTGCTGCAGCGTGCCGTAGGAGAACAGCAGGTGGGTCGCCTCTTCGGCCATGCGTGCCAGCTCCTTCGCGAACGGCTCACCGGGACGGCGCAGTTGCCGGTCAGCCTACGCGGGCGCGGAGTCCGGCCGGGCAGCGGGCCTGGTGCAGATGTCCGGGCAGGGGAAAGATTGCCCGCATTCCTCTGACCGAAGCCGACGATCTGACGTCGCTCGCCCTGCGGACGGACACCGCTGCCGACATGGAGTTCGACGGGTCAGACATTCAAGCCCTCATCGCGGCGAACGCCTCCGGTTGGTGGCCATGACCGACTCCACAAACTTGTTCGTCGCAGACACGGCCATCATGGCGGGGACGGAGCAACTCCTCCTGGCCGTCGACACGTACGAGCAACATGACTGGACGTTAGGGGTCCCGCCTCGCTGGCATTCGGTTGTCTCCGCCAATCTGACGATCGCCAACAGGCCCTTCTCCTACTTCGCCGCCTCACTGGATGCATCGGGTGCCTTCCGGAGCTTCGCGGCCGGGTGACCCGCTGCCACCTCGACGACTGATCGCTCGCAGGCTCCGCCGGCACGGACGGGGAGCTTCTTCCGCCGCGGCGGCACGCGAGAAGGGCACGCCGCTGGCGCCATCCCTCTCCTCTGCGTTCATCCACTCACTTAGAGCTCGTAACACGATCTCGTGGATGTGAGCTGGTGGGCCGTGTCCGGTGTGACGATTCGTCCGTTGGTGGTGGCGTGAGTGCACCGTGGATGGTCGATGACGAGTTGTGGGCGCTGATCGAGCCGGTGCTCCCGCCATGGCCGGAGTGCTCCCCGGGGCCTCGGCCGGTGGACGACCGGCTGTGCCTCCAGGGAGTGCTGTTCGTCCTGTTCACCGGCATCACCTGGCAGCAGCTCCCGCCGGAGCTGGGGTTCGGCTCCGGGCAGGCGTGCCGGCGGCGGCTGTGCCGGTGGACCGAGGCCGGAGTCTTCGACCAGGTCCACCGGATACTGCCGGCGGAGCTGAATGCGGCCCGGCGGATCGACTGGACACGCGCGTGCGTGGACGCCTCCCATGTGCGCGCGAAAAGGGGGGCGCCGGGGTTGGCCCGTCGCCGGTCGATCGCGGCAAGTCGGGCAGCAAGCACCACCTGATCTGCGATGGCAACGGAACACCGCTGAAGGTCATCACCACCGGCGGGAACGTCCCCGACATCACCCAGGCTCTCGCGCTGGTCGACGCGGTCCCGCCCGTGGCCGGCCTGCCGGGGCGCCCCCGCAAGCGGCCCAGGTCCATGCTCGGCGACAAGGGCTACGACAGCGGGCACGTCAGGCGGGAGCTGGTCAGGCTCCGGATCGTGCCCGTCATCTCCCGGCGCGGCGAACCAGACATCCGTGGCCTCGGGAAGCTCCGCTACGTGGTGGAGCAGACCTTCGCCCTGCTCCACCAGTTCAAGCGCCTCGCCGTCCGCTGGGAACGCCGCCTTGAACTGCATGACTCGCTCATCTCGCTCGCGTGTGCGCTGATCTGCTGGAGAAGGCTCAACAAGCCAGCGGCGTGATCGTGTTACGAGCTCTTACATAAATTAGTTGACGTCGGCAACGGCTACGCAATCCGTCTTCGCCAGCTCTGCCCAGGCCGACGGGCAGACCAGCCTGCCCGTCGCCGTGGTCGCTCTCGACTGCCACTACGACAGTAGGTTGGGGCCTAGGGAAAACTGGCGGCAATTGAATACAAGAGCACGCCAGCAACAATCCTGCTCCCGCAGAACGAACGGACCGGCCGGCGCACCCATGGTCAGCGGCAGCAGCTCGGCCAGGTTGCTCGATCAGTTCTTGCGGCGCCGACGCTGCCCATACGGTCCACGCCGGTCGTGGGGCCGCCACTCGTCATCGTCGTCCCGCCCCTGCGGCGTATCAGGAGGCAACGGAACACTTCCGCCCCCGCGCAGCTTCGCTTCCATGGCCACAGCGGGATCGGGAACCGGGTCTTCGTAGCGCTCGCGGTCCAGTTCGGGAAGTGCCTGGGCCCTCCAAGCGCTCTGCGCCGGAATTGCGGACGGCACGCTCCTCCGCGCGCGGTCGGGGCGCGGGGCGGCTGGCCGCAGCTCAATGCCGTTGCGGCGCAGCTCTTCGGCGAACATCGCCGCCTGCTCGGCATCCATGCGGGCGGCGTGTCTCTTCATGAGCATGTACGAGTAGGTGCCGGGATGGATCGCCTGGACAGGTCTCTGGTTCGGCTTCCTGGCTGGCTTTCGAATGTACTGGACACGGGCCTTGTGCTCGGCCTGCTGCTTTTCCCTCGCGGCCCTGGCCTTCTTCTTCTCAGCAGCCTTCCTGGCCGCCTTCTCCTGTCTGGCCTGCTCGTCAGCGAGGGCCCTTGCGACCGCCCTGGCGGCCTTGGCAGCTTCTTCCCGCTTCCTTGCAGCCTTCGCCTGAAGTGCGGCGACGGTGTCCGCGCTGGCCTGTGAGGTCTGCTTCCTGCGCCGTTCCTCGTCCTTGGCACGCCGACGACGCTCGCCTTCCTTGCGTTTCTGCGCCTCGACCCACTGCTTGGCGGCCGACTCCTTCGCCGTCATGGGTGTCGCCTCGTTGGTCATGGTCCCCTCTCCGGCCTGTAGAAAGCGCCAAGGTGACTGTGTGTCAATTTTTGTGGGGCCGACAGTCTGGATCCAGACCCAATAGGAGATGTCAGCGCCAGCGTCATTAACCTCACTACCAAAACTCGCAGCGCCGGACGCCAGAAACGACCGATTGGACCACGCGGCTGCTGCACCCCCCTTCGCACCGGGCACCTTGATCAACGACCTCGGCAGGCCCACCACCTGCGGTCAGGCGACGGCGTCCCGCCGACACATCCTGGAGATGCCCGCATCCGTCGTCGCAGATGTCCTTGGCCACCACCGGCAAGCTCGCCACTCGCGCCAGCGGCCGCCTGAAGGCCGGCACACTGCAAACAGTCACCCACGGTCACCATCTGCTGAATACCGCAGCGAGGTTACGACACTCGCGTGGGCGGGTTCACCAGGAGTCGGACCATGGCAGCTCACTCGGGCGGCCGCTGGGCAGACACCGGGGTGCGACGGTGGGCGCGACGAGGCGGTCGCTAGGTTACGGACGCAACCATGCGCAGGCAGGAGTCGGGGTCGTGGGCGAAGGCGGGCGGTCAGCCCGGGGCCGGGTGGTCGGGGTCGTGGGCGAAGGCGGGGGTGATGCGGGAGAGGTCGGCGGCCAGGCCGTGGAGCCAGGCGTCGGTGTCGAACAGGACGGGGAGGGCGGCGGGCGGGGTCGAGCGGCCGGAGGTGTGCCCGGGGGGTCGCGGGGGGCCGGGGTCCGGTGGGGGTGGGGGTGCGGTGGCGCGGGTGGGGCCGACGCCGAGTTGTTCGCCGGCCGTCCGGAAGCGGTGGGCCAGCCCGTCCGCCCGGCGGGTGAGCCAGGCGCGGGCCTCCGGTCCCGGGGCCGCGCCCTCGGGCAGCTCGGCCGGGCCGAGCAGCCGTCGGGCGCCGCGCAGCGCATGGTGCCCGGCGATCAGGGCGGCCTGCCAGTCCATGCCGGAGGCGGTGGCGGGCTGCGGTTCGCTCCGGTACTGGACGTAGGTCGACTCCGCCATGATCAGGACGTGCTGCAGGCCCTTGTCGACCGGCCCGGGGTCGCGGTGTCCGGCGGCGACCGCCGCGGTGGTCGTGGCGACCGTGCGGCCGATCGCGTGCAACAGCAGCCCGACGTCCCGGCGCAGCTCGTCCCGGGCGCCGCGCGGCCAGGCGAGCAGCCCGATGCCCAGTCCGATCAGGCTGCCGACCAGGACGTCGAGCACCCGGGCCTCGGCCAGCCGCCAGCCGGCCGGGGCCAGTTGGGCGAACACCAGGGAGACCACCACGGTGAACATGCCCTGCGCCCAGCCGAGCCCGAGCACCGGGCCGAAGCTGAAGGTGGCGAGCATGACGAGCGGCAGCGCGGCGGCGTACACCTCGGTGCGGTGCCCGACCGTGACCAGGAGCGCGGCGGCGACCGCGGCGCCGAGCAGGGTTCCGGTGAGCGCGCGCCGGACGCCGTTGCGGGTCTCGACGGCGGTGGTCCGGGTCAGGGTGAGGGCGGCGAGCAGCGCCCAGAAGCCGTGCGGGAGGCCGACCAGGCCGGCCACCGCGCGGGCGGCGGCGAGGCCGACGCTGAGCCGGACGGCGTTCTGGAAGTAGACCGAGCGCGGGCTGAGGTGGGCGGACAGCCGCCGCCACCAGAGCCGCACGACCGGCTGGTGGGAGTACCAGAACGGTCCGTCCGGCGCCCCGGTCGGCGCGTGCCGGCCCAGGACCGCGACGTCGACGGCGCGCAGCAGGAACAGCGCCGCGTCGGCGGCCTCCAGCAGGTCCGCCTGCCGGCTCATGGCCGCCGCGAGGCCGGCACCGGACGTGGGCAGGCCGCCGATCCGGGCCGCCCGGCCGGCCCGGAAGTGCTTCATGGCCCGTTCGAGGTCCTGGGGCCGGGCGGGAGGGCCGCCGCGCAGCGCGGCGGCGGCCCGGTCGGTCGCGGCGCCCACCGCGGCGAGCAGTTCGACACCGGCGTCGGCGGTGGTGTCGGCTCCGGCGGCGGCATCGGTCGCGGTACCGGCGTCGGAGTCGGCGTCGGCGGTGCCGTCGGGGCGGACCGGGTCGCGGGGCGGGGTCAGTGGGGTCAGCGGGGTCAGCGGGGGCATTTCGAGGAGGCGGGCGAGCAGGACCCGGGCCGCGCACCCGGCGTCCGCGAGGGCACGGGCCCGGACGCCCGGTGAGGCGGGGCGTTCGGCCTCCGGGGTGCGGGACGGGCGCAGGGCCTGGCCGGCCGAGGCGGCCGCCGCGCGGGTGTCGGCGGAGAGGGCGCAGGGCGCGGCGGTGAGTTCGCCGGTGCAGCGCCGGGCCAGGTCGGCGGCGTCGGCGATCAGCGCGGGGTAGGTGGGGCCGGCCGGGTCGGGCAGCAGCAGGGTCTCGGCGGCGATCAGCAGCAGCAGGCCGAGGGTGGCGCCGCCGAGGCGGTCGCCGAGGGTGTGCGGCTCGTACGGCGGGAAGCACGGGAGGATGTAGAGCAGTTGGAGGCCGGGGGCGGCGCCGGCCGGGCGGGGGCCGGCGGCCGCCGCGAACGCCAGGACGAAGCCGATCACCAGCATGCCGAGGACCGCGGCCCAGGTGCGGACCGCGAGCAGCGTGCCGAGGCTGATCAGCAGCCAACTGGCGGGCAGGATCCGCCAGATGACCGAGGCGCGTTGCCGGCCGGTGCCCGGGATCCGGGACAGGCCGGCCAGCGCGACCGCGGCGAACAGCGCGTACGTGGCCGCCACCGGCAGGTCCAGCCCGTACAGGCACCCGTAGAACCCGGCGCAGGCGGCGGCGGTCACCCGTACGGCCCGCCGGGCCGCGGCCGGGAGCGGCGCGGTGCCGTGCCGCAGCTCCGCGGCGGCGGCCCGTAGGCGGCGGCGTGCGGGTGTCCGGCCGGGCGGTGCGGGGCGCTCGGGGGCGGTGTCCATCTGCCCAGGGTCGGGGAGCGGCGGGCCGGCGGCCGTGAGGGGCGGGCGTACGGCGGCGAGTTCGCCCGTTCGGGCGCGGGGCGGGCCGGACCGGGCGGGAGGGGTGCCGGGCGGGGGCTGCGCGGTGCGGGGGCTGCGCGGTGCGGCCCGGTACTGGACGGGACGGGTGGTGAGCCGGGACAGTGGGCCCCTGCTCGACGGTGGGCGTCGAAGCACCTGACGGAGGCGGCATTGACCATCCATCACCTCGACTGCGCCGGGATGTGCCCGGCGGGCGGCCGGGCGCTGCTCGGCAGCGGCGGCGCACTGACCGCCCGGATCGTCGGCCACTGCCTGCTGGTCGAGACCGGGGACGGGCTGCTGCTGGTCGACACCGGCTTCGGCACCGGCGACGTCGCGGACCCGGCCCGGCTGGGCCTCGCCTTCCGGGCGGCGATGCGGCCGCGCCTCTCGCCCGCCCGGACCGCCGTGCACCAGGTGCGCGCCCTCGGGTACGACCCGCAGGACGTCCGGCACATCGTGGTCACCCACCTCGACCTCGACCACGCGGGCGGACTGGGCGACTTCCCGCAGGCCGAGGTCCATGTGCTGGCCGAGGAACTGCGGGCGGCCCGGGTCAGGGCCACCCGGGGCGAGCGGGACCGCTACCGCCCAGCCCAGTGGGCGCACGGCCCGCGCTGGGTGGAGCACCGCGCGGACGGCGAGGCCTGGTACGGCTTCGCCGCGGCCCGGCCGCTGGCGGCGGCGGTCCCCGAGGTGGTGCTGGTCCCGCTGCCCGGGCACAGCCGGGGCCACTGCGGCGTGGCGGTCCGCCGCCCCGGCGGGGGGTGGCTGCTGCACTGCGGCGACGCCTACTTCTCGCACCGCGAGGTCTCCCCCACCGCCCCCGGCTGCCCACCGGGCCTGGCCGCCTTCCAGCGCCTGGTGGCGACCGACCACCGGGCCCGGCTCGCCAACCGGGACCGGCTGCGCGAACTCGCGCGCGGCCACGGTACGGAGATCGACCTGTTCGCGGCGCACGACCCGTACGACTTCGACCGCCTGCGCGGCGCCCACGACACGACGGCCGGCGCCCGGCAGCCACGCTGAGGCCGGCCCCGCCGGCGCCCGGGCCGCGCGACAGCGGAACGGCGGCGGCGCACCGGTCCGACCGCCGGCCTTCGCCGCGCGCGGCGCCCGCGGCACACCGTCCGGCGATCCATACCGCCGCCCGGCCCGCCCCTGACGGCGCGGCGCAGGCACGACGACGTCGACCTGCACCCGGGGGCGCCACCCCGTCGGGCGTCCGCGGGGGCGCGGCCGTGCGGCCGCGGCGGTGCGGCGTGTCCGCGGGCCGGGCGGGCGGTGCGCTGCCCTAAGCTGCCGGAATCCTGCCCGCCCGGGGCGACGGCCGGGCGCCCGGCCGGTCCTCCGGCGTCAGCACCCCACAGCAAGGCCCGCCGTGCTCGAACTGCGCCACTTCCACGTCCTGCGGGCCATCGCCCGGGAGGGGTCGCTCGCCGCGGCCGCCAGGTCGCTGCGGCACAGCCAGCCCACCGTGACGCACCACCTCGCCACCCTCGAGGCGCATTTCCGCACCCGCCTGGTCGACCGCGGCCCGCGCGGCGCCACCCTGACCGAGGCCGGCGAGGCGCTGCTGCCGCACGCCGAGGCCGTCCTCGCCCGGGTGGGACAGGCCGAACAGGAGCTGCGCGGTCTCGTCGACCTGGGTTCGGTCACCCTGCGGGTCGGCACCTTCCCGACCGCCGGTGCGCTGCTGCTGCCGCCCGCCGTACGGCAGGTCCACGGCCACGGCGTGCGGATCTCGCTCACCGAGGGCGAACTCCCGGCGCTGCTCTCCGCGCTCCGCAACCGCGAACTCCACCTGTCGCTGGTGTTCTCCCAACCCGGCGACCGGCTCGGCCTGGACGAGGACTTCGCCGTCCACCGGCTGCTGGACGATCCGCTGTTGCTGATCCTCCCCGCCGGCCATCCGCAGGCCGCCGCCGAGCGCGTACCGCTGACCGCCCTGCGCGACGAGGGCTGGATCGTCGGCACCACCGACGCCGACCCGTGCGACCGGCTGCTCAGCCGGGCCTGCGCCCGCGAGGGGTTCGAGCCGCTGCACGCGCTGCGCACCGACGACTACGGGGTGATGCAGGGGTTCGTCGCGGCCGGTCTCGGGGTGGCGCTGGTCCCGCGGCTCGGGCTCGGCCGGCCGCGGGAGGACATCGTGGTCCGCGAGTTGGACGGTCTGGCGCTCACCCGCCAGATCGGCGTCGCGATACCGCGGTCCGGGGTGCTGGAGGCCGCCCGGACGCTGCTCGCCGCCCTTCAGGCGCAAGCTGCCGTCCTGGACGGCGGGGCCGCACCGGACCGCTGAGCCCGGAACGCCGGACCCGGAACGCCGAACCCGGAACGCCGGGCCGGGGTCCGCCGTCCGGCACGGCCCGGGGGGGGGGGTCAGCGGCCCGGGAGTGGTTAGCGGCCCAGGCGCGGTCAACTGCGCGGAGCGGGGTCCTCGGCGACGACCCGCACCGTGGTGACGCCGGGGTCGGCGGCGCCGCGGACGTGGCCGCCGGGGGTGGTGGCGGTGTGCCGGAGGAAGTCGACCAGTTCGCGGGTGATCACCTCGCCGGGCAGTACGTTCGGGATGCCCGGCGGGTACGCGGCCAGGGTGTCGGCACTGACCCGGCCGACCGCCCGGTGGGCGGCCACCGTGACGCTCGGCGCGAGGAACGCCTCCCTGGCCGTCAGCCGGACCGGCCCGGGCGCGGGCAGCCGGATCCCGGACGCCGCCCCCGCGCCGGGCGAAGGCGCCGAGGGGCCGGCCGGCGGCGCCGCGGGTACGGGCGGCAGCCCCGGCAGTGCGTGCAGGGCGGCCAGGAAGCGGTCCGGGTCGGGGGCGGAGCCGGCTCCCAGGACCGCGACGATCGCCGAGTCGGTGGCGACCTCGACCATGATCCGGTGCTCGCTCAGCAGCAGGCTGCGGGCGTGGTGGCCGGATATCCCGCCGCTGCGGGTGTCGATCGGCACCCGCAGCGGGTCGGCGGCCACGATGTCGGGGAAGGCGCCGAATCCGTCGCTCACCACGGCGAACCGGCCGCCCGCCCGGACGCCGGCCCGGATCCGGTCGGCCGCGTCGACGGACTCGCCGATGGCCGGCCCGCCGGTCGCCAGGGCCCGCCGGGCGAGGTCGAGCGAGGCCAGCAGCAGGGCGCTCGCGCTGGTGGACTGGGTGAGGTGGAAGATCCGTTCCAGCTGCGGCTCCAGCCGGTCGGCGAACGGCCCCTCGCCGAGGTGCAGCATCGCGGACTGGGTCAGGCTGCCGCCCAGCTTGTGGGTGCTGGAGACGACCAGGTCGGCGCCGTGTGCGAGGGCGCCGGCGGGCAGCGCCGGGTGGAAGCCGAAGTGTGATCCCCAGGCCTCGTCGACGATCAGCGGGACGCCGGCCCGGTGTGCGGTCGCGGCCAGTGCCTCGACATCGGCGACGGCGCCGAAGTAGCTGGGGGTCACCACGTACGCGGCGGCGGCGTCCGGGTGGGCGGCGAGCGCCTCGGCGAGGTCGGCGGCGGTGACGCCGTGCGCGATGCCCAGCGCCGGGTCGACCGAGGGGTGGACGAAGGCGGCCCGTAGCCCGGAGAGCACCAGTCCGTCGACCACGCTGGAGTGGACGCTGCGCTGCACCACCAGGGTGTCGCCGAGCGAGCGGGCCGCCAGGACGGCGATCCGGTTGCCCTGCGAGGCGCCGTTGGTGAGGAACCAGCTGCGGCGTGCTCCCCACGCCTCGGCCGCCAGGCTGCGGGCCCGGTCCAGCGGGCTGTCCGGGCCCAGGTCGATGCCGGCGACCAGTGGCGGTACGTCCAGGCGTAGCGGCGCCTCGCCGAACAGGGCGGCGAGGCCGGTGGCGCGGCCGGCGTCGGCGCCGTGGCCGGGGACGTTGAGGCGCTGCCAGTCGGCGCCGGTGACGGCGAGCAGGGCGTCCGCGTAGGGGGCGGTGTGCTGGGAGGGGCTGGTGGTGCCGGAGTGAGTCACGAGGTCGAGGCTGGCAGCCGCCGGGGTGCGCCGGAACCTGGGAGTTCTCTGCAGAGGTCCAGGTTTTCTCTATAGCTCGGGGGGACGGGCGGCGATGGTGCCCGCCGATTCCCGGTCCCGGGCCGTGGCCGGGACCGATGGGACGAATCGGCTCATACTGGGAGCATGGCGCGGAAAACCTCTGAGTCGCACCCCCCGTCGACGCTGTCGGTCAAGGGTCGGGAAATGCGGCTCCGCACGATCGGTATCGGCGTTCTCACGGTGCTCGCCGTCTGGTTCATCGCGGTCAACACCGAGTCGGTGTCGATCCGGCTGTGGGTGCCGACCGTCACCCTCCCGCTCTGGGTGGTCCTGACCGTCACCCTGCTGACCGGGCTGGTGATCGGCTGGTTCCTGGCCCGCCGGCGGGCGAGACGCTGAACCGGGGCGGCCGGCTCCCACGCACCGCGGACCCGTCCACCCACGGACCGGTCCACCCACGGACCCGCTCACCGCAGACCCGTCGTCCACCGCCGGACGGCCGGCGGCCGCGTGCCGCCGTCGCGTCCGGGTAGAGGCACAGGCATGGGACTTCTCCGCAGGCGCTCCGGACCGCCCGATCCTGACCCGGCCGGCTCCTCCGAGGCCGGCTCCTCCCCGGCCGCTTCCTCCCCCGCCGGCCCGTCCGGCCCGCCACCCGCGGATGCCGTGGGCCCGCAGGCCGCGGCGGGCGAACTCGCCGCCCTCTCCACGGAGCTGGAGGAGGAGTCGGCCACCGCCCGCAAGCGCGGCGTACGGCGCACCGCCGACCTGGTGGCGAGCACGGCCCGGGCCCTGGGGCGCGGCGGGACGTCCGCCGCCAAGGGCGCGGGGTACGGCAGCCGGGCGCTGGCGGACCGGTTGCTGGTGCAGGCGCCGCGGATCCCGGTCCGCGACCTGGCGACGATGCGGGCGCAGCACCCCGGGGCGGACGGGCCGGAGGCGCTGGCCGACCTGCTGGTGACCGGTGCGCTGCGGGCCTCGGGTGCGGTGGGGGCGAGCATCGGGGCGGCCGCGATGCTGCCGGTGCCGCCCGCGATGCCGGTGGAGATCGCGGCGGAGACGCTGGTGGTGGCGGCGGTCGAGATCAAGCTGATCGCCGAACTGCACCAGGTGTACGGGGTCCCGGCCACCGGGACGGCCTCGCAGCGGACGGTCGCCTATGTGACCGCCTGGGCCGACCGGCGCGGGATCGACTCCTCCGCCCTGTCGCACCCGTCGGGGGCGGTGGCGCTGGCGGGCCTGGCGGTCGGTGCGGAGGTCCGCCAGAAGGTGCGCAAGCGGCTGACCCGCAGCACGCTGCGCAAGCTGCCGTCGATGATCCCGATGCTGGTGGGTGCGGGGATCGGGGCGATGCTGAACCGGCGGGACACCGGCAGGCTGGCCACCCGGGTGCGGGCGGACCTGCGGGCCCGGACGACGGCGGATCCGGGTTACTGGGCGGCGGCCGCGCCGGGGCGGGGTACGGTCAGCGGCCCGGGATGATGTCGTTGGCGATGGCGAACCGGGTGAGGTCGGCCCGGCGCCGGGAGCCGATCTTGTCGCGCAGCCGGTCGAGGTGCGAGTGCACGGTGTGTTCGCTGATGCCGAGGCGTTCGGCGATGCCGTGGTCGGTCTCGCCGTTGGCGAGCAGTTCGAGGATCTGCCGTTCACGTTCCGTCACCCGGCACACGGCCTGTGACCAGGGGCGGACCGCGAGCACGGCCGAGACGTATTCGCAGCCGGCGGCCACCAGCCGTACGGCGGCGAGGAGTTCGGGTTCGCCGGCCTGCCGGCTGAGGCAGCCGCGGGCGCCGGCCTGCATCGACGGCCCGATGGCGCCCTGTTCGTCGGAGCAGAGCACCAGGACGGCCGCGCCGCGTTCGGCGAGCCGGTGGACGACGGCCGCCAGGTAGGAGGGCCGGAGCTGGAGGTCCAGCAGCACCACGTCGCCGGGTTTCAGGTGGTCCTCGGCCTCCTCGGCGCCGCGTGCGTCGACGGCGAGTTCCAGGTCCGCGGCGGAGTCGATCACCCCGGTCAGGCCGCACCGGTAGAGCGGGCAGTCGCCGACGACGGCGACCCGGATCGGTTCAGCACTCATGGGTGGGACCTCGGGACGGGCGGGCCGCGCCGTACCGGTCCGCCACGGGGGCCGGCCGCCCTCGCACCTCCCAGTCTTCACCCGGCGCCCGGCCGCGGCACCCGGAGCGCCCGGCCCTCCGCCGGGCGCCCGCGCCGCCCGCGCCGCTGCGGGAGGTGCCGGCGGGTGCGGGCGTGCCCGGGCATGTGCTTCTGTCATATCTGAGTGACAGTCATCACTGAATCACTTCCGGTTACCCGTCGGCAACATACCGTCAGGTAACGTTCCGTTGTGACCAGATGACCGGCCGCAGGGCCCGTCCGCCGTCGGCGTCGCCTTTCGACCCGACCCCGGGGCCCGCCCGGGCTGCGGACGCCTGCCCGGCGCCGCCGACGGGTCCGGTCCGAGCGGGGTTCCGCCGACC
Organism: Kitasatospora sp. NEAU-CNBT7; assembly: GCF_057220535.1. NCBI lineage: Bacteria > Bacillati > Actinomycetota > Actinomycetes > Kitasatosporales > Streptomycetaceae > Kitasatospora > Kitasatospora sp. NEAU-CNBT7. The sequence continues at coordinate 50,379 of NZ_JBXQQB010000016.1, forward strand.
GTCGAGCAGATGAAAGAGGAAAGATGACCTCCGACGCACGGGGCAGTCGCTTCGAGGCCCTTGGCGCGCACATGCCATCCACGGTCCGGTCCACCGGGGAGCTGCTCGCCTCCGTGACCGCGATGCCGGACGTGGACCTGGAACGGATCACCGGCGTCGCCGAGCGCCGGGTCTACGACCCGCGGCCCGAGGCCGGTGAGGACTCGTTCGGGCTCGCCCTGAAGGCCGCCCGCGACGCACTCGCCCACTCCCGCTACGACCCCGCCGACCTGGACGTGGTGGTCTCGGCCTCCATCACCCGGTTCAAGGACGGCGACGACTTCTACTTCGAACCCTCCTTCGCCGGGATGCTGGCCAAGGAGCTCGGGGCGCGCCGCGCGGTCCACTTCGACGTCTCCAACGCCTGCGCCGGGATGATGACCGGCGTCCACCTGCTCGACCGGATGATCCGGTCCGGCGCCGTCCGTACCGGCCTGGTGGTCAGCGGCGAGCAGGCCACCAAGGTGGCCGAGACGGCCGCCCGGGAGATCGCCGACTCCTACGACCCGCAGTTCGCCTCCCTGTCGGTCGGCGACTCGGCGGCGGCCGTGGTGCTGGACCGCGCGGTCGACGACGCGGACCGGATCCACTCCATCGACCTGATGACCTGCGCCGAGTACGCGCACCTGTGCCTCGGCATGCCCAGCGACCGCACCGAGGGCATCGCGCTCTACACGGACAACCGGCAGATGCACAAGCAGGACCGGCTGCGCATGTGGCCCGCCTTCCACCGGGACCAACTCGCCAAGCTCGGACGGACGTTCGCGGACGAGGAGTTCGACTACATCATCCAGCACCAGGTCGGCACCCGGTTCGTGGAGTACGCCAACCGCACCGGCGAGGCCGAGTTCGGCACCCCGATGCCGCAATCCCTGTCGGTGGTCGAGGAGTTCGGCAACACCGCGACGACCTCCCACTTCCTGGCACTGCAGCGGCACCTGAAGGCCGGCACCGCCCGCCGCGGCGCCCGCTACCTGCTGGTCCCGGCCGCCTCCGGGCTGGTCACCGGCGCCCTGTCCGCGACCATCACCCATCTGGGGGTCTGAACGATGGCCATCGTCATCACCGCCGCCGCGGTCGTCGCCCCGCCGCGCGCCTCGGCCGCCCGCGCCGTCCAGCTCGCCGGCGAGGCCTCCCGGGCCTGCCTGGCCGAAGCCAGGCTGTCGCCGGACGCCGTCGGGGTCCTGATCAACGTCGGCGTGTACCGCGAGCACAACACCTTCGAACCCGCCGTCGGCGCCCTGGTCCAGAAGGAGGCCGGGATCAACCTCGACTACCTGGCTCACCCGGTGCCGGGCGCCGCGTTCTCCTTCGACCTGATGAACGGCGCCTGCGGGGTGCTCAACGCCGTCCAGGTCGCCGAGTCCATGCTGGTCGCCGGGGGCGCCGAGCGGGTCCTGGTGACCGCCGCCGACGTCCACCCCGGCGGGCGCGGCGCACCGGACGCCGAACACCCCGACGACGACTACCCGTACGCCGACCTCGGCGCGGCCCTGCTGCTGGAGCGCTCGGCCACCGCCGACGGCTTCGGCCCGGTCCGCACGGCCGGGTCCGACGAGCCCTCGGCGACCGCCGGATACCTGCCGACCGCCGGGATGCGCGCCGACGGCCGCAACCGGATCACCGTCCGGCGCGACCCCGGCTTCGCCACCCAGCTCCTCGACCTGGCCGCCGACACCGCCCTGGCCCACGTCCGCGACGAGGGGCTCGACCTGCGGCGCACCCTGGTGATCGGGTCCCGGCCGACCGGCGACTTCGGGCTGCGGCTGGCCGGGCGGCTCGGCCTGCCCGAGGACCGGGTGCTCACCCCCGACCCGCCGGGCGGCGGGACCGGGCTCCCGCACACCGCCGCGCCGATCCTCGGCTACCTGCGGGCCGTCACCGCGGGCCTGCCCGAGGACGTGGACCAGCTGCTGTTCGTCGCCGTCGGCGCCGGCCCGAGCGCCGCCTGCGTCTCCTACCGTCCCCAGGACCGGTGGACCCGATGACCACCGTGCACCCGAACGCCGCCGCGGACACCGCGCCGGGGCCGCAGCTGCTCACCGGCGCCCACGGACTCGCCGGGCAACTGGCGCACAACGCCCGCACGTTCCCCGGGAAGACCGCGATCGTCCACCCGGACGGCCGGAACGCCGACGGATCGGTCCGCTACCGCGAACTGACCTACGGGCAGCTGCAGGAACAGGTCGACGCGCTGGCCGACGGCTTCGCCGGGATCGGGATCGGCCACGGCACCCGGACCGTGCTGATGGCCGCCCCCGGACCGGACCTCTTCGTGCTGCTGTTCGCGCTGCTGCGGCGCGGCGCGGTACCGGTCGTGGTCGACCCGGGCATGGGGGTGCGGCGGATGCTGCACTGCTACCGCGCGGTCGGCGCCGAGGCGTTCGTCGGACCGCCCCTCGCCCACGCGGTACGGGTGCTGGGCCGGCGCGCGTTCGCCGGGGTCCGGGTGACGGTCACCCTCGGCCGCCGCTGGGGCTGGGGCGGGCACACCCTCGCGGCACTGCGCACCGGCGGCCCCGGCGGCCCGCCGGCCGAGCCGGCCGAGCCAGCCGAGGTCGGCGGCGAGGACCTGATGATGATCGGGTTCACCACCGGCTCCACCGGTCCCGCGAAGGGCGTGGAGTACACCCACCGGATGGGAGCCGCGATGGCGGCCGCCGTCCGGGCCGCGCACGACCGCGACCGCGACGAGGTGTCGCTGGTCACCCTGCCGCTCTACGGCGTGTTCGACCTGCTGTTCGGCTCCACGCTGGTGCTGGCGCCGCTCGCCCCCGCGAAGGTCGGCCGGGCCGACCCCGGGCCGCTGGTGGCGGCGATGGTCCGGTACCGCGTCTCGACCATGTTCGCCTCGCCCGCGCTGCTGCGCCGCCTCGCCGACCACCTGGCCGCGCACGGCACCGAACTGCCGGACCTGCGCTGCGTGGTGTCCGGCGGCGCACCCGTCCCCGCCGAGGTGGTGGGTACCCTCCGGCGCGTCCTGGACCCCGGGGCCGCGGTCCACGTCAGCTACGGCGCCACCGAGGCACTGCCGATCACCTCGATCGAGTCCGCGGAGATCCTGGCCCGGACCGCCGCCATGGGCCCGCTCGGCGCCGGCACCTGCGTCGGCCGCCCGGGGCCGGGCACCCGGGTCCGGATCATCGAGATCTCGGACGGCCCGCAGCCGTCCTGGTACGAGGGCCTGGAGGTGGCGGAGGGCACCGTCGGCGAGATCGTGGTGAGCGGCGGTCAGGTCAGCGCCCGCTACCACGCCGCACCCGCGGCCGACGCCGAGCACAAGATCCACGAGGAGGCCGACGGCACCCGCTGGCACCGCACCGGCGACCTCGGCCGGCTCGACGCGCAGGGCCGGCTGTGGTTCGCCGGGCGCCGTACCCAGCGGGTCCGGACGGCCGGCGGCGACCTGTACACCGTGGCCTGCGAGGGCGTGTTCAACGCCCATCCGCTGGTCCGGCGCACAGCCCTGGTCGGGGTCGGGGCCGCCGGCGCCCAGCGTCCGGTGGTGTGCGTGGAGACCGATCCCGGACTGACCGGCCGTCAGTGGCAGGAACTGACAGCACAGTTGCGGGATCTCGGGGCAGCCCGGCCGCAGACCGCGGGACTGGACCTCTTCCTGCGGCACCCCGGGTTCCCGGTCGATGTCCGGCACAACGCCAAGATCGGACGGGAGCAGCTCGCCCGCTGGGCCGCCGGACGCCTCGACGGATCCGGCGGGTGGCGCGGCCGGGCGCTGCGCGCGGTGCCGCTGGCCGGCTGGGCCTACCTGGCGGCCGGGCTGCTGCACCCCGTCGACCAGCCCGTCCTGGCCGCGCTGTGGTGGATCGACGCCTTCCTGAGCGTCGTGGTGCACGCCGGGCAGATCCCCGCGGCGCTCCCCCGCGGCCGGGCGGCCGGGTACGGCCCGGCCGCGACCGCGGCGCTCACCATGCTGTACGGCGCCACCTGGTGGCGGAGGCTGCCCGCTGCCGCCCGCCCGGTGACGCCCCTGGCGCCGGCCGACGCGCGGGAGGCCCGGTGAAGGTCCTGGTCACCGGCGCGTCCGGCTTCCTCGGCGGGCACCTGGTGGACGGCGCGCTGCGCGCCGGGCACGAGGTCCGCGCGCTGGTGCGGCCCACCAGCGACCTGAGCAGGCTGCGGACCGTCCCCGGCCTGGAACTGGCCCACGGCGACCTCGGGGACCCGGAGTCGCTGCGCCGGGCCGTCGAGGGCGTGGAGGTGGTGCACCACAGCGCCGCCCGGGTCGCCGACTTCGGCACCCGGGCGCAGTTCACGGAAGAGAACGTCACGGGAACCGAGCGGCTGCTGGGCGCCGCCCGGGAGGCGGGCGCCCGCCGGTTCGTCTTCATCAGCAGCCCCAGCGCGCTGATGGGGCCGGACGACGGCGACCGCCTCGGCATCGACGAGAGCGCCGGGTACCCGCAACGCTGGCTCAACCTGTACTCGGAGACCAAGGCCGCCGCCGAACGGCTGGTCCTCGCCGCCGACCGGCCAGGGTTCACCACCGTCGCGCTGCGCCCGCGCGGCATCTGGGGTCCGCGGGACCGTACCGGGTTCCTGCCGAAGCTGCTCGCCGGGATGCTGGCCGGACGGCTGCCCGACCTGTCCGGCGGACGCCGGGTCCTGGTCTCGCTGTGCCACAGCGACAACGCGGTGCTGGCCGCGCTGCTGGCCGCCGGGGCCCCGGCCGAACGCGTCGGCGGCCGGGCGTACTTCGTCGCCGACCGGGAGCAGACCGACCTGTGGGCCTTCCTCGCCAGGGTGGCCGCGCTGTTCGGCGGCACCCCGCCGACCCGGCGGATCCCGGCGCCGCTCCGCGACGCGCTGGTGTCCGCGGTCGAACTGCTCTGGCGGGTACCGGCGTTGGCCGCCCGCCGGGAGCCGCCGGTGAGCCGCTACTCGGTCGCCCTGCTCACCCGGTCGACCACCTACTCCACGGCGTCCGCCAAACGGGACCTCGGGTACCGGGCGGTGACCGACCAGGAGACCGGCCTGCGACGGCTGCAGGAGTGGGTCGAATCGATCGGCGGGGCCGAGGAGTTCGTTCGCGCCGTCCGCTGACCGGCCGCGCGGGCCACCCGGGCCCTCGCCGGCCGCCGACATCCCGACCGCTCCGCCGAGCGACACGTCCAGAAAGCACCGCGATGACTCTGCACGACACCACGGCCGTCGACCGGGCGGCCGGGTCGGCCTTCCGCCGGCCGGTCTCCCCCACCGAGTGGCTGTACCTCGGCGCCCACCGCCTCGGCAGCGCGATGGCGCTCCAGCTGGTGGTCGAGGGCACCGGCACCCTGGACCCCGCCCGGCTCGCCGCCGCCGTGGCGGCCGCCGCCGAGTCCTGCCCGGGCTCCCGGCTGGTGCGCCGAGGCCGCGAGTGGATCGACTCCGGACGCCCACCGCAGCTGCGGGTCGCACCACCGGGCAGCGTGCCCGACCCCGAGCTGCGACAGGGCTCGGCACTGCTCGAGGAACCGCTGGACCTCGTCCGCGGCCCCGGGTGCGAGGTGCTGCTGCTGCCCGGCGCGGCGGGCACCACCACCCTCGTGCTGCGGGCCTTCCACGGCGTGATGGACGGGCACGGCGCGCAGCTCTGGGCAGCAGAGGTGTTCCGGGCGCTGCGCGGCGAAGCCCCACGGCCGGCCCGCTCCCCGCTCACCGACGCCGCCCTGCTGGCCCGGACCGGGGCCACCGGCCGCCGCCCCGCGCTCATGCTCGACCGGCCCTCACCGCTGGCACCACCCGCCGGTACCGGCGGTACTGCCGGTACTGCCGGTACCGCCGGGAAGGCCGCGGGTGGCGGCCGCGGCGGACCGGCCCGGACGCTGTGGCGCCGCCGTACCCTGCCGGACCGGTACACCGCGCTCACCGCCAGGCTGGCACAGGCGGTGGCGGACGCGACCGGAGCGCCGCACGCCCGGCTGATGGTCCCCGCCGACCTGCGGCGCCACCACGACGGGCCGCCGGCCACCGGCAATCTGACGCTGCCGCTCTTCCTCGACCTCGGCGCGGGCGAGCCGTGGCAGGACGCCCAGTCGGAGCTGCTGCGGGCCCTGGCCGGGCACCGGGAACTCGCCGACGGCTTCGAATCGGCGCTGGCCGGGCTGCCGCTGCCGGTCGTGGCCGCGCTGCTGCGTACCGGCCAGGCCGTCGCCCGGCGCCGGGACCGGCACCTGGCCTCGGCGGTCGTCTCGCACCTGGGCCGGATCGACCCGGCCGACTGGTCGGGCGGCGGTTTCACCGCGCGCACGGTGTACGCGCTGCCGGTGCACGCGCCGCTGGTGCCGGTGTCGTGCGTGGCGGTGGAACTGCCCGACCGCACCGAGCTGACCGTCGGCTTCCAGGGCGGCCCACGGCTGGCCGAACAGGCGGACGGGCTGATGGACCGGCTGGTGGCAGCCCTCACGGGAACCGGGACCACCGCCCCCGCCGGCAACGGGCCCGGCGCCGGAACCGGCCACGCGCCCACCCTCGGCGCTCAGGACAGCGACCGCCCCGCCGCGGGCCCGGTCCCCGCCGTGGACGTCCCCCGGCCCGACGGCGGTACCGCCGCCCCGGCGGGCGACCCGGCCACCCCCGGGGGCGAGACGGAAGGCGAACCCGATGCCCGCGCCGACGGCCCGGCCGACGCGGCGGAGCGGGTGACCGGGCACACGGCCGACCACGAGGACGGACGTGCGGCCGCGGCCGCGGCCGGGGGCGAAACGCTGCGCGGCGGAGCCCGTACGACAGCCGGCGACCCGGCCGACGCGGCCGAGCGGGTAACCGGGCACACGGCCGACCACGAGGACGGACACACGGCCGCGGCCGGGCGCGAAACGCTGGACGGCGGAGCCCGCACGGCAGCCGGCGACCCGGCCGACGCGACCGAGCGGGTGACCGGGCACGGGTCCGCCGACGAGGCCTTCCGGGCACCCGGCACCGCCGGGCACGGTACCGCCACCGGACTCGGCGTTCGCCGGGCCGGGACCGGAACGGTCGTCCGGGCCGGGACGCCATCCGCTGCCTGCGCCGGGGCACCGGCGGATTCCGGCCTGGTGGACGGGCGCGAGCCCGCCACCGTGGTGGAGCTGCTCCGCCGACAGGCGGCCCGGACCCCGGATGCCGTCGCGCTGGACGGGCCGGCCGGGGCCGTCGGCTACGCCGCACTCGACCGGCGTTCGGACGCCGTCGCGGCGGAGCTGGTACGGCGGGGCGTGGGCCGCGAGGCGGTGGTGGGGCTGTTGGTGGGGCGTACACCGGCCGGGGTGGCCGGGCTGTGGGGTGTGCTCAAGGCCGGGGCCGCCTACCTGCCGCTCGATCCGCAGCAGCCGGACGCCCGGATCGCCCAGCTGCTGCGGGAGTCGGGTGCGGCCGCCTGTGTGACGGAGCGCCGGCTGCTCGGCCGGGTGCCGCGGGGCATCGCCCCGGACCTGGTGCTGACGCTCGACGACGCGCCCGACGCGCCCGACGCGCCCGGTGCGGCCGACGCGCCCGGTGCGGCCGACGCGGCCGCTGCGGCGGGGGGCCAGGATCCGCTCGCCGCCGTCCGGCTGCCCGGGCCCGAGCCGGACGGGCTCGCCTATGTCATCCACACCTCCGGTTCGACCGGCCGGCCCAAGGGCGTCCAGATCGAGCACCGCAGCCTGCTGGCCTTCGTCCGGTGGGCGGGCGCGCTGTGCGGGGTGGACGGGCGGACCAGGTTCGCCCTCCTGTCCTCGCTCTCCTTCGACATCTCCTGCTTTCCGCTGTTCGTACCGCTGTTGGCGGGTGGCACGGCGGTGCTGGTACCGGGCGAGCCGACCGGTCCGGCGCTGCGGGAGGCGCTGGAGCTGCACCGGGCGGACACCTTCGCGGTGACGCCGACCCACCTGGACCTGTTCGACCGCTACGGCCTCGACCTGTCGGGGCTGCGGACGCTGCTGGTCGGCGGCGAGCGGTTCACCCGGGCGGCGGCCGTGCGGGCGGCCCGGCGGACGGGGCCCGCGACGCGGATCATCAACGGGTACGGTCCGACCGAGGCCGCCGTGGGCTGTCTGGCGCACGTGCTGGACGGCACCGAGAGCGGGCCGGTGATCCCGATCGGGCGTCCGGCGCCGTCCGTCCGGGCCGAACTGGCCGGTCCCGACGGTGAACCGGTCACCGCGCCCGAGGCCGGGACGGTCGGCGAGATCCTGCTCTCCGGCGTCCAGTTGGCGCGCGGCTACCTGGGCCGGCCCGACCTGACGGCGGCGGGTTTCCCGGTCGGCGCGGACGGCGTCCGCCGCTACCGCACCGGTGACCTCGGCCGGCTGCTCCCGGACGGCTCGTTGGAGTTCGCCGGGCGGTGCGACGAGCAGGTGAAGATCGCCGGCCACCGGGTCGAGCCGGCCGAGGTGCAGGCCGCCCTGACCGGCCATCCGGCGGTGCTCGCCGCTGCGGTGACGGTCCGGGAGCGCCCGGGCGGAGGCAGTCCGGCGCTCTGCGCGTACGTACTGGCCGCCGACGGCCTCGGGGGCGCCCCCGGCCTCGGGGCGGAGCTGCGCGGCCACCTCGCCGAGCGGCTGCCCGCCCACCTGGTCCCCGCGGTCGTGGTCCCGGTGGCCGACTTCCCCCGGACGGTGAGCGGCAAGACGGACCTGGCGGCGCTGCCCGACCCCTGGGTGGCCTCCGGCGCCGCCCCGGCGGCCGGGCCGGTGCCGGGCCCGGCGCCGGAGCCCGACGATGTCGAGCAGCGGGTGGCCGCGCTCTGGGCGGACGTGCTCGGCGTCGACCGTGCCCTGATCGACCGCCGGTCCGGCTTCCAGCAGCTCGGCGGGGACTCGTTGGCGGTGCTGGAGATGCTCTCGGCGGTCGGCGACGAACTGCTGCGGCCCGGCGAGGCGGACCGCCTGCTGGACGGGATCGGCGACTCGCTGGGCGAGTTGACCCTGGGCCAGGTGGTCGCGGCCGTCCATCGGACCCGCTCGGTCCCGGCCCGCTCGCTCCCGGCCGGGGAGGCGGTGGCGTGATCTTCGTCGGGCGCGGCGCCCTGCTCCGCCGGGCCGTCACCCATGCCCTGGCCACCGGCCACCGGGTCGACCTGGTGGTCTCCGAGGACCCCGGCGACCGCCCGCACGACCGGGCCGCCGACGGCCGCGCGGTGCCGTTCACGGCCACCTCGGACGTCAACGCCGTGGCGGACCGGCTGCTCGGCCACGCCACCGACGGCGTGGTCTGGTCGGTCAACAACCGGCTGATCTTCCGGGAGCCGCTGCTCGGCCGGGGCCTGCGGATCCACAACATCCACAACGGCCTGCTGCCGCAGCACCGCGGCCTGCCGTCCGCCGCCGTCGCGTACGCGCTGCTGAACGGCGACCGCGAGTACGGCGCGACGCTGCACGAGGTCGACGCGGGCGTGGACACCGGCCCGGTGCTCGCCGAACTCCCCTTCCCGCTCGCCTCCGACGCCCGCTTCCACCGGGTGCTGCTGCGCGGGATCCAGGCCTGCCACCAGCTCTTCGAGCGGTCGCTGGACGCGGTGGCGGCCGGGCGTCCCCTCGCTCCGCCCGCCGCCCGGGAGCACCGTCCGGCGGGCTACTACGGCCTGCGGGCGCTGCGCGAACTGCCCTCGCACGCCGGGCATCCGGCCTTCCGGCGGGCCACGGACGTGGGGGTGGCGGCGCCGTTCGTACCGGAGTTGGTGGAGGTGCTGCGGGCGGCGGCGACCAGCGCGGAACCGGGTGGCGGGGGTGGTCCCCGGACGGTCGGGCGGACTATTGACGGAAGTTCTCACAATGGGGTGACCGGTGGGTAACATCGGTCCTATCCTCGTCGCCATGGACCTTGTACACGAGCGCCGGGGCGACGGCCCGCCACTGCTTCTGCTGCACGGCATCGGGCACCGCTGGCAGGGCTGGAAGCCCGTACTGGACCTGCTCGCCCGCGAGCGCGAGGTGATCGCCGTCGACCTGCCGGGCTTCGGCGCCTCGCCGCCGCTGCCCGCCGGGATGCCGTACACCATCGCCAGCGCGGTGACGGTGCTCGGCGACTTCCTCCGGTCCATCGGCGTCGAACGGCCGCACGTGGCGGGCAACTCGCTCGGCGGCCTGTTCGCCCTGCACGCCGCCCGGCAGGGTCTGGTGTCCTCGGCGACCGCGCTGTCACCGGCCGGGTTCTACCGCGGGGCCGGATACCGCTACGCGTCCGGCGTGCTCAACCTGCACCGCTTCGCCGCCCGCACCCCCGAGGCGGTCCGGGCCCGGCTCGCCGAATCCGCGCAGGGGCGCAAGCTGATGTTCGGCATGATCTACGGCCGTCCCGAGCGGCTGGACCCGCACGAACTGCTGCTCGACACCCGGGCGTTGCTCGACGCCCCGGGCTTCCGGCAGACCCTGCTGGCCGGCCGGGCCGAACAGGCCACCCGCTTCCCCGCCGACCTCCCCCCGGACGTCCCGGTCACCATTGCCTGGGGCACCCGCGACCGGCTGCTGCCGAACGTCCAGGGCCGCCGCGCCCGCCGGCTCCTGCCGGGCGCCCGCTTCATCCCGCTGGTCGACTGCGGCCACGTGCCGATGGGCGACAACCCGGAGTTGGTCGCCCGGATCCTGCTGGAGGGCAGCAACTCCCCGGTGCTCGGCCGCGGTTCCGCGGAGCGGGAAGCGAGGACCTGACCGCCCCGGGGCAGGGGAACCCGCCCCGGGGCGGGTCGGGCCTTCGGGTGAGCGGCCGCAGGGCGGACCGGATCGGCGCCGACGGTTCGCGGGCCGTGGTGGTGCCGCGCGCGCCCTGCCCGGCCCGGGCTCCGCCACCGTGCCGGTCACCGCCACCGCCACCATGCTCGGCGGGCTACGGGCAGACGGCCCGTGACCATCGGCCCGGCAGGGTCCGGCACCCCGGACGGCCGGGGCGCGGCGGCGGCGCCCCCGACGACGTCCGGAGCCCGCCCGGCGTCCCGACCGAGAGCGGCGCCGAGCTGGGCCCGCGCCGGGTGGCCGTCGCTGACGACGGCGGCCCGGCGCGGGCCGGTGCACCCTGCCCCCCGTTCCCGGCGGGCCGTCAGCGGGCGGCCGGTGCCCAGTCCGTGCGGTCGGCGGAGGGGCCGTCGGCGTGGCGGCCGGGAGGCCCGGCCGTGGCCGGGGCGGACGGGCGGCGGGGCAGCAGCAGGGCAGGCAGCAGGCCGGTGGCGGCCAGCGCGGCGAGGGCCAGGAAGGTGGGGGCCGTGGCCGCCGGGGTGGCGGTACTCACGGGTGTGGTGGTGACGGCGGCGGCGATGCCGAGGGTCGGGCCGATGTTCATGGCCGTCTGCTTCAGTCCGCCGACCACCCCGGCGTAGCCGGGTGGCGCGTCGCCGACCACCGTGCCGGTGGCGGTGACCATCACGGTGGCGAAGCCCGCACCGAGCAGGGCGCAGGCGACGCCGACCACGGTCCACGGGCCGTCAGCACCGAGCCGGGCCAGGCCCGCCACGCCGAGCACCACCAGGACGGATCCGGTGGCGGCCGTGCCGCGCGGGCCGAACCGGCGCAGCGCGGCGCCCGCCACGGGCGCACCGAGCACCATCAGGACGGTCAGCGGCAGCATCCGCAGCGCACTGGCGAGCGGGTCGAGGCCGCGGACCTGCTGCAGGACGAAGGTGGCCGTGAACAGCGCGCCGAACAGGCCCGCGCCGGTGACCAGCAGGAGCGCCATCGAGGCCGTGACCGGCACGGACCGGGCGACCGCGGGCGGCACCACCGGCTGTGCGGTGCGGCGTTCGTGGCGGGCCAGCAGGGTGGCGGCGGCGAGGGTGGCACCCGCGCCGAGCAGGGTCTGCGGTGCGCCCCAGCCGTGGACGGGGACCCCGACCAGGGTGTGGACCAGCAGCGCGAGGGTTGCGGCGAGCAGGGCGGAGCCGGTGAGGCCGGGCCGCTGCCGGGGTCCGGTGGCGGCCGCCGGCCCGGGGGCCCGGACGACGAGGGTGAGCGCGGCGACGGCCAGGGTGACCGGGACGTTGAGCACGAACACCGCTCGCCAGCCGAGGTGGGCGACCAGGACGCCCCCGATCAGCGGCCCGGCCGCCGCGGCCACGCCGATCGCGCTGGTCCGGACGGCGACCGCCCGGCCGATCCGGTCGGCGGGGTGGGTGAGGCGCAGCAGGGCGAGGGTGGCGGGCTGGAGGAGCGCACCGAACACGCCCTGGACGGTGCGCAGGGCGATCACCCAGCCGATCGAGGGTGCGAGCGCGATCCCGGCCGAGGCCGCGCCGAAGCCCAGCAGGCCCGCGGTGAGCAGCCGGGCGTGGCCGTGGTGGTCGCCGAGGCGTCCGGCGACCACCAGCAGGGCGGCGACCGCCAGCAGGTAGCCGGTGCTGGTCCACTGGACCTGGGCGACGCTCGCGCCGAGGTCGCTGCGCAGGCTGGGCTGGGCCATCGTCAGGACGGTGCCGTCGAGTGCGACGATCATCGCTGCGGCGGTGCTGACCAGCAGGGCGAGCTGCGGCCGTACGGTGCCGCTCATGCGTCCGCCGGGCCGAGGTGGGCGTCGAGGGCGGCGTCGAGCAGCCGGTCGAGCAGGGTGGACGGGTCGTCCGGCGCGGGGGCGCGGCCGGGCGGCGGAGTGGTGTCGAGGACCAGTTGCAGGCTGCCCCAGGTCCAGAGTTGGGCGATGCCGTGCAGGTTGGTCCACAGGGCGGCGGCGGCCAGGGCCGGGTCGGGCGCGCCGGCGCGGGCGGGCTCCCGTGCGGTGGCGGCCAGGTGCTCGGCGACGAGGCCGGTGAGCAGGGCGAACAGCGGGCGGGTGGACTCCCGCAGCGGCCGGTGGCCGTCGGCCGGGCCGGTGCCCGGCACGTCACCTTCGCGAAGCCCGCTGTCGAGCAGGTCATGACGGAACATCAGCTCGAACATGCCGCGGTTGGCGAGCGCGTACCCGACGTAGGCCCGTCCGGCCGCACGCAGGCGGGCACGCGGGGTGGCCGGGCCGTCGAGGGCGGTCGTGAACCGGGCGCCGAGTTCGGTGAAGCCCCGGCGGGCGATGGCGGACAGCAGTGCGTGGTGGGTGGGGAAGTACCGGCGCGGGGCGCCGTGCGACACCCCGGCCCGGCGGGCGATCTCGCGCAGGCCGAGCGAGCCGGCGCCCTCGGTCGTCACCAGGTCGACGCCGACGTCGATCAGCCGCTCGCGCAGGGAGCTCTCGGGTTCCATGGCGGTTGTTTCTAGCAGAGCCGCGTAGACACTGTCTACGCACCGTGGCCAGGGCCTAGACTTCGCGCCATGGACGCCACCCCGAACGACCGCCTGGAACGCCTGGTCCGCCTCGCCACCGGCAGCTACCTGCTCGTCACCACCTTCCGCAAGGACGGCACACCGGTGCCCACCCCGGTCTGGGTGGTACGGGACGGCGACGCGCTCGGGATCTGGACGGTCACCGGCTCCTGGAAGGTCAAGCGGATCCGCAACCGGGCCGACGTACTGGTCGGCCCGTGCGACGCCCGCGGCAACCCGACCGGCGAGCAGTACCCGGCGACCGCGGAGATCTGCACCCCGCAGCGCACGGCCGCCTACCGCACCCTGCTGCGCCAGAAGTACGGCCTGCTCGGCGTGGTGACCCTGCTGGGCAGCCGGCTGCGGCGCGGCGAGGACGGCACCACCGGCATCCGGATCACCCTGACGGACTGACCGACGGGCCGACGGGCCGACGGGCCGACGGGCCGACGGAGCGTCGCTCGGCCCCGGCGCCGGGAATGCGCTGGCGGCGCCGTTCGGCGCGCTGGCATGCTGAGCCCGTGGAGAAACCGGAGATCTGGCTCGAATTCGCCCCTGAGCTGCACGTGTTCGTCGCACCCCGGCACCGGGCGGGACGCGCCGCGGTGCGCACCGACGGCGCGTCGACGCTCGGCCACCTGGTGGAGTCCCTCGGGGTACCGCTCACCGAGGTGGGCCGGTTCGTCCTGGACGCGGGCCCGGCGCAGCGCCGCGAGGTGCCCGCCGGGCACCTCCCCGGGCCCGGCGAGGAGATCTCCGTCCACCCGGTGACCAGGCCTCAGCCGCTGCCGGGCCCGGCGCGCTTCCTGCTCGACGTCCATCTCGGCACGCTGGCGCGCCGGCTGCGGCTGCTCGGGGTGGACGCCGCGTACGAGAGTGTCGACATCGGCGACCCGGCGCTCGCCGCCCGCTCCGCCGCCGAGCAACGGGTGATGCTCTCGCGCGACCGGGGGCTGCTGCGCCGCCGCGAGCTGTGGGCCGGGGCCCACGTCCACAGCCACCGCCCGGCCGAGCAACTGCGGGACGTGCTGTCGCGGTTCGCGCCGCCACTGGCGCCGTGGACCAGGTGCACGGCCTGCAACGGGCTGCTGCGCAGCGCCTCGAAGGAGGCGGTGCACGAGCACCTGGAGGACGGCACGGAGCGGTCCTTCGACGTCTTCGCGCAGTGCGGCGAGTGCGCGAAGGTGTACTGGCGGGGTGCTCACCACGCCAGCCTGAACGCGATCGTCGAGGAGGCGGTGGCCGAGTTCGGCCAGGCCGGCGACCGCACCCCGCACTGAGCGACTGACAACTGACGGGTGACGGCCGGCGGGTAACGGCTGACGACCGGCGGGTAACGGCTGACGACCGGCGGGTAACGGCTGACGACCGGCGGCCGGGTCCGGCACGGATCACCGCGGCGGACCCGGCCGGGCGCGGGTCAGGAGAGTTCCAGCACCAGCTTTCCGGTGTTCTCCCCGCGGAACAGCATCTGCAGGGTGGCCGGGAAGTCGTCCAGGGTGCCTGTCACCAGGTGCTCCTTCACCTTGATCCGGCCGTCACCGATCCAGCCGGCCAGCTCCCGGGCGGCCTCCCCGTAGCGCTTCGCGTAGTCGAACACCACGAAGCCCTCCATCCTGGCCCGCCGCACCAGCAGCGACAGGTAGTTGGACGGGCCCTGCACGGCCGTCTCGTTGTTGTACTGGCTGATCGCGCCGCAGATCACCACCCGGGCGTGCATCGCCAGGCGGGTCAGCGCGGCGTCCAGGATCTCGCCGCCGACGTTGTCGAAGTACACGTCGATGCCGTCGGGCGCGTGGGTGCGCAGCGCCTTGCGGACGTCCTCGGCGCGGTAGTCGACGGCCGCGTCGAAGCCGAGCTCCTCGGTCAGCAGGGCGCACTTGTCGGGGCCGCCCGCGATGCCGATCACCCGGCAGCCCTTGGCCTTGGCGATCTGACCGGCGACGCTGCCGACGGCGCCGGCCGCGCCGGACACCACGACCGTCTCGCCCTCCTTGAGCGCGCCGACGTCCAGCAGCCCGAAGTAGGCCGTCAGGCCGGGCATTCCGAGCGCACCGAGGTAGGTCGGGAGCGGGGCGAGCGCCGGGTCGACCTTCAGCGTGCCCTTGCCGTCGGAGACCACGTACTCCTGGACGCCGAAGGTGCCGACCACGAAGTCGCCGGGCCGGTAGCCGGGGTGGTCGGACTCGGTCACCTCGATCACCGAACCGGCCCGCATCACCTCGCCGATGCCGACCGGCGGCAGGTAGGAGGGGCGGTCGTCGAGCCAGCCGCGCATCGCCGGGTCCAGCGAGATGAAGCGGGTCCGCCCGGCGAACATGCCCGGACCGGGGGCGGCGGCCGGCTCGGTGACGTGCTCCCAGTCCTCGGGCACGACCGCGCCCACCGGGCGGCGGGCGAGGCGGATCTGGCGGTTGGTTCCCGGCATGACGGCTCCTGGGGCTGACATCCGGCCGGCCGGTTCGGCCGGCGTCCGGCGACGTTCGATTCGCTGCATTCTAAGCAAGCGCTTAGTCATCTGGCCAGGGGCCCGCGCGGCGGCCGGTCCGTTGTCCCGCCCGACACGGCCCCGCCTGCTCGCCCCCGCGCCGCCCGTTCGCGGATGCTGGAGACCGTTCGCGGATGCGGAGACCGGTCGCGACAGCCCTGGGAGACGCCCGTGCCCGACGGACTCGCCCCGCGGGCCGACGCGCACCGGCCACGTCGGCCGCCCCGGCGCGCCGCCCGGCCCGCCGCAGGTGCCCCGCCGGGGCCGGGACCGGCCGGACCCTGCCCGGTGGTAGCGAACCGGCTGGTCGGGGTACCCGAGGCCCGAGACGTCCTCCTGAGGGCGGTCGGCCGGCCGCCGGTGGGCCGGAACCCGCCCGGGGCGGGCGGGCGTCGCGCTACCGTCCTCGGGCATGATCGATACGGAGGGCGGGGACAGTGAGGGAGCCGAGGATGAGCGGGCCGAAGGAAGCGGCGGGCCGGGCCCGGGTGCTGGCGCGGACCGCGCTGGGCTGCGGGCTGCTGGCGGTCCTCCTGCTGCTGGCGCTGGTGGTCGTGCGCGGGCCGGGCCTGGTCCTCGCGGCAGCCGCCGGGCTGACCGCGGCGGCGGCCGGCGCCTGGTGGACGCTGGCGCACCGGGGACTGGTCCGGGTGCTGGGCGCGGTGCTGGTGCTGCTGGCGCTCGGGGCGCTGATGGCGTTCTTCGTCGGTACCGGCCTGTGGGCGCCCGCCGTGGCCGCGCTGGCGCTCTGGGTGGCCGCGCTCACCTGCGCGGACCGCGCGCTGCGGCTCACCCGGCCGGTGGCCGACCTGCTCGCGCACGTCAGCCCGGCGCCCCGCCGGGCCGTACTGATCATGAATCCGCGCTCGGGCGGCGGCAAGGTCGAGCGCTTCGGCCTGGTGGCCCGCGCGGAGTCGCTGGGCGCCCGGGTCGTCCTGCTCGACACCTCGGTGCCCCAGGACGTCGCCGCCATCGCCCGGCAGGCGGTCGCCGACGGCGCCGACCTGCTCGGGGTCGCGGGCGGCGACGGCACCCAGGCCCTGGTCGCGGAGGTCGCCGCCGAACACGACCTGCCGTTCCTGGTGGTCTCCGCCGGGACCCGCAACCACTTCGCGATGGACCTCGGCCTCGACCGCACCGACCCCACCCGGTGCCTGGACGCCCTGCTCCAGGGCGTGGAACTGCGCGTGGACCTCGGCACGGTGGCCGGGCGGGCGTTCGTCAACACGGTCTCCTTCGGCGCGTACGCCGAGATCGTGCAGAGCCCCGCCTACCGCGACGCCAAGGCCGGCACCGCCCTGGAAGCACTGCCCGAGCTGCTCGCCGGCCAGGCCGGCGCCCGGCTCACCGCCGACGCGGACGGCGTGCAGCTGACCCACCCCCAGGCGCTGCTGGTCAGCAACAACCCGTACGACACCCGGGACCGGCTCGGCGGCGGACGGCGGCCCCGGCTGGACACCGGGCGGCTCGGCGTGCTCGGCCTGCGGGTCGAGGGCGCGGCGCAGGCCGCCGCGGTGGCGCTCGGCGCCCAGTCGGCCGGGGTCACCGAGCTGACCGCGACCGAGGTGGTGGTCACCGCCGACACCCCGGAGATCCCGGTCGCGGTCGACGGCGAGTCGCTGATGCTGCCGGTGCCGGTGCGCTGCACGCTCCGCCCCGGGGCGCTCCGGGTCCGGGTGCCCAGGGACCGGCCCGGGAACCCGCGGACCGGCCTGCTGCGCAACTGGCACCGGCTGCGCGCCCTCGCCCTGCACCACTGAGCCCTGCACCACGGACCCCCGCACGCCGCCGACCCCTGCACCACCGGCCCTGTACCCGCCCGGACGGCTGGGCGGGTGGCCGGCCGCCCGGGCAGCCGCAGCGATCACCCGTACGCGCAGCATCCGGGAGGCGTCCGGGTCGTTGCTCTGGTCATGAGCCATAGGAACCCGCTCCGCGCCCTGCACGCCGCACCCGCCTCACCCCCGACCCCGGCGCCGGGCTCGTCGCCGGACCTGGCGCAGCAGTCCTGGGTCACCAGCGCCGCCGAGCAGGCGTCCGACGCGCTCACCGCGCTGCGGACGGTGGAGGTCCCGGTCGGCGCGCTGCGGGCCGCGCTGCTGATCCTGGCCGACCTGGTGGTCAGGCCCGGCGAGAGCGAGGAGATGCGGACCGCGGCGGGCGAGGTCTGCGCGGTGTTCGCCGCGCTCACCGACCTGCCGGTGGCACCGGCGGCCACCCGGGTGCCGCACGGGCCGCTGATGACGGTGCACTGAGCGCACCGGGCCCGCCGCTGCCCGTCCACCGAGCGTGCCGGGGCGTGGAGGGCGCCGGGGCCGTCGAAAGTGCCGGGCGGGCAGCGCGCACCCTGGTCAACCCGGGGCGGTCCTGATAGGACGGCTGGATGCAGCCCGATTCCCCGGCCGGAGTCCCGGCCCGCTCCTCGTACGACGTCGTGGTGGTCGGCGGCGGCCACAACGGTCTGGTCGCCGCCGCCTACCTGGCCCGCGCCGGGCGCAGCGTGCTGCTGCTGGAGCGGCTCGGCAGAACCGGCGGCGCCGCGGTGTCGACCGAGGCGTTCGAGGGTGTCCCGGCCCGGCTGTCGCAGTACTCGTACCTGGTGAGCCTGCTGCCGCCGAAGATCGTCGCGGAGCTCGGTCTGAGCTTCGCGGTGCGCCGGCGGCGGATCTCCTCGTACACCCCGACCGTCCGCGACGGGCGGCCGACCGGGCTGCTGGTGGATGTCGCGGACCGGGCCAGGACCGCCCGCGCCTTCCGCGAACTGACCGGATCCGACCGGGAGTTCGAGGCGTGGCAGGAGTTCTACGGGATGACCGGCCGGGTCGCGCAGCGGGTCTTCCCGACGCTCACCGAGCCGCTGCCGACCCGCGCGGAGCTGCGTCGGCAGGTGGCCGAACCCGAGGCCTGGGAGGCCCTGTTCGAGCGTCCGATCGGTGAGAGCGTCGAACGGCACTTCGCCGACGACCTGGTGCGCGGGGTGGTGCTGACCGACGCGCTGGTCGGTACGTTCACCCACGCCCATGACCCCTCGCTGCGGCAGAACCGCTGTTTCCTGTACCACGTGATCGGCGGCGGCACCGGCGACTGGGACGTGCCCGTCGGCGGCATGGGCGCCTTCACCACCGCGCTGGCCGGGGCGGCGCGCGCGGCCGGCGCCGAACTGCGCACCGGGTGCGAGGTGACGGCGGTGGCGACGGACGGCGCCACCGCCGAGGTGACGTTCCATACCGGCGACGGGGAGCACACCGTGGGCGCCCGCCAGGTGCTGTGCGGCGCCGCCCCCGCGGTCCTGGACCGCCTGCTGGGCGAGCCCGCGGCGGACCCCGCACCCGAGGGCGCACAGCTGAAGGTCAACATGCTGCTGCGGCGCCTGCCCCGGCTGCGCGACACCGCGGTGGACCCGCGCGAGGCCTTCGCCGGGACCTTCCACATCGCCGAGTCCTACCGCGAGTTGGAGGCCGCCTACCGGCAGGCCGCCGCGGGCGCACTGCCGGCCGCCGCGCCGTCGGAGATCTACTGCCACTCGCTCACCGACCCGTCGATCCTCGGTCCGGAGCTGGCCGGGCAGGGCTACCACACGCTCACCCTGTTCGGTCTGCAGCTTCCGGCCCGGCTGTTCGCGGGCGACCGTCCCGGGCCGGGGGACGCCGACGCGCTCCGGGAGGCGGCGCTGCGGGCGGTACTCGGACCGCTGGAGGCCCACCTCGCCGAACCGCTCGCCGACTGCCTGGCCGTGGACGGGCAGGGGCAGCCGTGCATCGAGGCGAAGACGCCGCCCGACCTGGAGCGCGAACTCGGCCTGCCGGGCGGCAACATCTTCCACCGGGAGCTGCAGTTCCCGTTCGGCGACCCCGCCGATGCCCTCGACCCCGGTTCCCCCGCCGCCCGCTGGGGTGTCGCCACCCGCCACCGCAACGTGCTGCTCTGCGGGGCCGGCGCCGTCCGGGGCGGCGGGGTCAGCGGCATCCCGGGCCACAACGCGGCGATGGCCGCGCTCGGGCAGTAGGCGCCGGCGGCACGGCGCGGCACGGCCGGGCCCGGTTCGCCGGTGCCGCCGGGCAGTTGGCGTTAGGGTCGGAGCCGGACGTACTGGGACGCGGACGAACCGGACGGCGAGGGGGCCGAGTTGACGAAGATCGTGGTCATCGGTGGGGGGATCGCCGGTGCGGCGGCCGCGTTGGGCCTGCACCGGGCCGGCTTCGAGGTGGAGGTGTACGAGGCGCACCCCGACACCGGGGCGGACATCGGCGCCTTCCTCACCCTGGCGAGCAACGGCATGCGCGCGCTCGCCCAGCTCGACGCGGCCGCCGCGGTGGCCGAACTCGGCTTCCCGCTCACAACGATGGACGTCCTCGACGGTTCCGGCGAGGAGCTCGCCGCGATGCCGCTCGGCGAGAGCGGGCACCCGCTGACCCGCTACCGGTGCCTGCGCCGCGCGGACCTCGCCGCGACGCTGCGCCGGGAGGTGCTGCGCCGGGGCGTGCCGATCCGGCACTCGGCCCGGCTGGTGACCGTCACCGAGGACCGGGACGGCGTCACCGCGGCCTTCGCCGACGGGAGTTCGGCCCGCGCCGACCTGCTGGTCGGGGCGGACGGGCTGCACTCGGCGGTCCGCGGCCAGCTGGACGCCGCCGCGCCGCGGCCCGACTACGCGGGCCAGCAGGTCTTCTACGGCTACACCACCGCCTACACCGGCGAGGCCGTCCCGCCCTCGCAGGCCCGGTCGGAGCGGATCACCATGATCCGCGGAAGCGGCGCCGCGTTCGGCTACGCGCTGTCGCCCGCCGGGGAGACCTTCTGGTTCGCCCGGGTCCCCGGACCGCCCGCGGACGCCGAGGAGTTGGCGGGTACCGGCGCCGACGGGTGGCGCGAGCGGCTGCTGCCGCTGCTGCGGCCGGACCGTACGGCGGCGGCGGAGATCGTCGCGGCGACGGCCGACCGGCTGATGGTCACCAACGCGCTGCACCTGGGTCCCGGCACCCGCTGGCGCGGCGAGCGGACGGTACTGATCGGGGACGCCGCGCATGCCGCCTCCCCCGCCACCGGGCAGGGCGCGTCGATGGCGTTGGAGGACGCCGTGGTGCTGGCCAAGGCCCTGCGCGAGGGCGGCCCCGGCACCGCGGCGCTGGCGCGCTACGAACGGCTGCGCCGCCCCAGGACGGAGCTGAACGCCGCGGTCAGCGCCAGGCTGACCGCGGGCGGCCCCGGCCCCCGCACCCCGGTGGTGGCCGCCGACCGGCCGACCGGCACCACGGCGGTGGACGAGGAACTGCTCCGGCTGCTCGACTGGGACACCCCGCTGCCGACCGACGGCTGACGCACCGCCTGCCCCTGACGCACTGTCGGCGACGGGCCCACCCCTGGCAGCAGACCCGCCACCGACCCGCCGCCGGCCACCGACCCACCGCCGACCGCCTCGCCCCGCCCGGATGCCGGGCGGCCCCTGTCGCCGGGTGGCGGGAAAACCGGGTGCTCCGCGGCGCCCGGTCTCCCTACACTCGGCGACGAACCACCCGCTGCGGGGAACGACCCGGCGGGTTCCGTGCCGAGTCGAGGGGAGAGTGGCCATGCGTCCGCGCGTCGCCGTCCTTCTCCCCCGCTCCCGGTACGAGGTGATCCTGGTGTCCTCGTCCGCCCGGTGCCCGCTGCGCGGCGGGTACCGGCTGTCCGTGACGAAGGCCTGAGACCCCGTCGGTCCTGAGCCGCGAGGCGTCCGCCGTGCCACTGCGCGGCCCGCTGCCGCGCGCGGTCCACCGGGCACCGTACGCCCTGCACCGTGCACGCGCCCGTCGCTGCCACCGTTCGTCCGGGAAATCGCGCCGCCCCCAACAGGATCACCCTGAAAGGCCACCGGCCATGCGCACCGCGGTCCCCAGCACGACCGTCCCCGCCACCGTCGGCACCCTCCCCACCCACGTCCGCAACCTGGGCATCCTCGCCCACGTGGACGCCGGCAAGACCACCGTCACCGAGCGGATCCTGTACCTGACCGGCAACACCCACAAGCAGGGCGAGGTCCACCAGGGCACCACCGTCACCGACTTCGACCCGCAGGAGCGCGACCGCGGCATCACCATCTTCGCGGCGGCGGTCAGCTGCGCCTGGGACGGCCACCGGATCACTCTGATCGACACGCCCGGCCACGTCGACTTCGCCGACGAGGTGGAGCGCTCGCTGCGGGTGCTGGACGGGGCGGTCGCGGTGTTCGACGCCGTCGCGGGCGTGGAGCCGCAGAGCGAGTCGGTGTGGCGGCAGGCCGACCGGCACGGGGTCCCGCGGATCGCCTTCGTCAACAAGCTCGACCGGGCCGGAGCCGACCTGGACACCGCGGTCGCGTCGATCCGGGCGCGGCTGCACCCGCGCCCGCTGGTGGTCCAGCTGCCGATCGGCCGCGAGGGCGGCTTCACCGGCGTCGTCGACCTGGTCCGGATGCGGGCACTGCACTGGCCGGACGGGCCGGACGGACCGGACGCGGCGGGCCGGCCGGGCCGGTACCGGGCCGGTGAGGTGCCGCCGGATCTGCGGGCCGAGGCCGGGCGGCGGCGCCGGCTGCTGGAGGAGTCGGTGGCGGAGCTCCACCCGGCGGCGCTGGAGGAGTTCTGCGCGGCCTCCGCGCTGTCCGACGCCACCCTGGCCGCGGCGCTGCGCGAGCTGACCCGCACCGGCGAGGGCGTCGTGGTGCTGTGCGGTTCGGCGTACCGCAACCGCGGGATCGAGCCGCTGCTGGACGCCGTGGTGGCCTACCTGCCGGCGCCGCCGGACGTACCGGCGGTGCGCGGCACCCTCGACGGCCGGCCGGACGGTCCGGTGCAGGAGCGGGCCGCCGACCCGGCGGAACCGTTCGCGGGGCTGGTGTTCAAGGTGAACGCCGCCGGCACCGGGCGGCTGACCCATCTGCGGGTGTACTCGGGCACGATCGGGAAGGGGGACGCGGTGCTGGACGCGGGCGCGGGGCGCGGCGAGCGGATCGGCCGGATCCTGCGGGTGCAGGCGGACCGGCACGAGGAGCTGGAGCGGGCGGTGGCCGGGGACATCGTGGCGGTGATCGGGCTGAAGGCGGCCCGCGCCGGGGCGACCCTGTGCGCGCCGTCGGCGCCGCTGGTGCTGGAGCCGCCCACGGCGGCCGAGCCGGTGGTCTCGGTCGCGGTGGAGGCCCGCCGGGGTACCGACACCGGCCGGCTGGCGTCGGCGCTGGCCCGGCTGGTGGAGGAGGACCCGTCGCTGGCGGTGCGCACCGACGCCGAGTCCGGGCAGACCGTGCTGTCCGGGATGGGCGAGCTGCACCTGGAGGTCGCGGTGGAGAAGATCCGTCTGGCCCACGGGCTGGAGGTGACCGTCGGGCGGCCGCAGGTTGCCTACCGGGAGACGGTGTCCGGCGGGGTGTCGGGTCTGGTCCACCGGCACGTCAAGCAGGACGGCGGCGCGGGGCAGTTCGCGCACATCGTGCTCGACGTGGAGCCGTTTGCGGCGGCCGGCGGCGAGGGCGGTGCGGCGCAGTTCGAGTTCCGGTCGGCGGTGGTCGGCGGCCGGGTGCCGCGGGAGTGGGTGCAGGCCGTGGAGGCGGGCTGCCGGGACGCGCTGGCCGAGGGCCCGCTCGGTGGTCATCCCGTCACCGGGCTGCGGGTGACGCTGACCGACGGCGCCACCCACGTCAAGGACTCCTCGGAGCAGGCGTTCCGGACCGCGGGGCGCCAGGGTCTGCGGGCGGCGCTGCGGGCCTGTGCGATGACGCTGCGGGAGCCGGTGGCGGAGGTCACCGCGACGGTGCCGCCGGAGGCCGTGGGCGGGGTGCTCGGTGATCTGGCGGCCCGCCGCGGCCGGGTCACCGGGTCGGCCGCCCGGGGCGGTTCGGCACAGGTCACCGCGGTCGTGCCGCTGGCCGAGCTGTTCGGCTACGCGACCCGGCTGCGCAGCCGCACCCAGGGCCGCGGCAGCTTCACCACCCGGGCCGCCGGTTACGCCCCGGCGCCGGACGGTCAGACCCGCTGAGGCCGGGCGCCGGGCCCGTCCGGTCCGGTCCGGGACGCCGTCCGCGGGACTCCGTTCCCGGGAACGGCGTCCCGGGAGTCCGTTACCGGGCGGGGCCCGGCGCCGCCGGTCGGGGTGGGCGCTGCGCGGGTCCGTACCCGCGGGTGGCAGACAGGTCGGCCGCCCGCGGGTACGATGCGAGCCACCATAGTTACTCGCCGGTAACGTGCCTGTCCGCGCCGCTTCCGGCGGTCTCCTGCGCCCGACCCCGTGAAGGAGCAACGATGCCCACCCTCGACCGCCAGGACAGCGTCTTCGTCCTCGACATCGGCGACACCGAGAACCGCTTCCACCCCGACTGGATCGCCGCCGTCAACGCGCTGCTGGACGAGGTGGAACAGGCCGAGGGCCCGCGCGCGCTGGTCACCGCGGCGAGCGGCAAGTTCTTCTCCAACGGCCTCGACCTGGACTGGCTGTTCGCCCACACCGACCGGGCCGCCGAGTACGTCACCTCGGTCCAGGAGCTGCTCGCGCGGCTGCTCACCCTGCCGATGGTCACCGTGGCGGCGCTGCAGGGGCACACCTTCGCCGCGGGCGCGATGCTCTCGCTGGCCCACGACTTCCGGGTGATGCGCGGCGACCGCGGCTTCTGGTGCCTCCCGGAGGCCGAGATCAACATCCCGTTCACGGCCGGCATGTCCGCACTGATCCAGGCCCGGCTCGCCCCGCAGACCGCCCACGAGGCGATGACCACGGCCCGCCGCTTCGGCGGTCACGACGCCCTCGCCGCCGCGGTGGTCGACCGCACCGCGGACGAGGACGCGGTGCGCTCCACGGCCGTCGCCCTGGCCGCCGGACACGCCGCCAAGGCGGGTCCGACGCTCGGCACCATCAAGGCCCGGATGTACGCCGGCGCCCTGGAGGCGCTGCGCGAGAAGGACATCCCGCTCGGCTGACCCCGCCCGCCGGCCCGCGCCCGAACCGCTCCGGCCGCTTCGGCTGCGCGGGCCACGCGGGCGCGCGGGCGCGCGGGCGCGCGGGCGCGCGGGCCGGCACTCCGGCGGACGGCCGCGTCGCCGATCCGCGATCCGCGATCCGGCAGCCGGGAGTCCACTTCTCGCCGCGCGGGTGACATGGCGGCACGGCCAACGGATCGGTTCCGGCCAAATCCGGCCGATTGCCGACATCGGCCGACCTGTCCCGGCCCCACGCGCTCGAATATCCCCTTCGATCGTCTCGAACGGCGACCCGACCAGGGGTGGACATGGCTGTAATCGACGGACACGCACGGCCCGGGGCTCCGGCCGCGCCGCTCGGAGCCCACTGCCCGCGCTGCGGCGCGGCCGACGGCCCGGAGCTGCGCCCGGGCGGCGCCGAGGAGCGCTTCCGGGGGCTGC
This sequence comes from Kitasatospora sp. NEAU-CNBT7, assembly GCF_057220535.1. Classification (NCBI taxonomy): domain Bacteria; kingdom Bacillati; phylum Actinomycetota; class Actinomycetes; order Kitasatosporales; family Streptomycetaceae; genus Kitasatospora; species Kitasatospora sp. NEAU-CNBT7. Next base: position 75,446 of record NZ_JBXQQB010000016.1, read on the forward strand.
TGGAGGCCGCGCCGGACGCCATGGTGATCGTGGACGACGGCGGCATCATCCGGCTGGTCAACGCCCAGACCGAGGCGCTGTTCGGTTACGCCCGTACGGAGTTGCTCGGCCGGCCGGTCGAGGTGCTGGTGCCCGGGCGGTTCCGTACCGGCCACGCGGCGCACCGGGCGGGCTACACCGCCAACCGCCAGGTCCGGCCGATGGGGGCCGGGCTGGAGCTGCACGGCGTGCGCCGCGACGGCACCGAGTTCCCGGTCGAGATCAGCCTCAGCCCGCTGGAGACCGCCGACGGCCTGCTGATCTCCGCGGCCGTCCGGGACGTCAGCGAACGCAAGGCCGCCGAGGCCGAGTTGACCGCCCTGTACGAACAGCAGCGGCACGCCGCCCTCACCCTGCAGCGCAGCCTGATGGGGACGCCGCCGGCCGTGCCGGGGCTGGCGACGGCCAGCCGCTACCTGCCCGCCACCCAGGGGCTCGGCGTCGGCGGGGACTGGTTCGACCTGGTGCCGCTGGGGGCTGGCCGGGTCGGCGTACTGGTGGGGGACGTGATGGGCCGCGGCCTGGAGGCGGCGGCGATCATGGGTCAGATCCGGTCGGCGGCGCACGCCCTGGCCAAGACCGGCATGCAGCCGCGCGAGCTGATGCGGGCGCTGGAGGCGGTGGTGGCCGACCTGGCCGGTCCCGACCAGTTGGTCACCTGCTGCTACCTGGTCATCGCACCGGACGTCGGCGAGGTCACCATCTGCTCGGCCGGACACCTGCCCGCCCTGCTCGCCGTACCCGGCCAGGGCGTCCAGGCGCTGTCGGCGCCGGTGAGCGTCCCGCTCGGGGTCGGCGACGTGCTGCACCGGCAGACCTCGATCGCGGTCCCGCCCGGCGCGACCCTGGTGCTCTACACCGACGGGCTGATCGAGACCCCGGTCAGCGACATCGAGGAACGGCTGGCCTTCCTGGTCGGGACGCTGGACGACGCCTTCGCCCGGGCCTCCGGCCTCGAGGAGGCCGCCGACCTGGTACTGGCGGCGCTGCTGCCCGACACCGGCGGGAACGACGACGTCACCCTGCTGCTCGCCCAGCTGCCCGCCGCCCCGCTGGACAGCGATGCGAGCGACTACCCGGCGACCGCGGCCACGGTGCCCGAGGGCCGGGCGTTCCTCACCAAGGCGCTGCTCTCCTGGGGACTCGCCGACCTGGTCGACAACGCCCAGCTGCTGGTCTCCGAGCTGCTCACCAACGCCGTCCGGCACAGCAGGGGGCCGGTCCGGCTGCAGATCCGCCGGACCACCCGGGAGGTCACCGTCGAGGTGGTCGACGACTGCCCGACCCTGCCGCAGCCCCGGATGGCGGCCGACGACGAGGAGTCGGGCCGCGGGCTGCTGCTGGTCGACTCGCTCGCCGACGACTGGGGTGTCCGGCCCACCGACGAGGGGAAGACCACCTGGTTCACGTTCGGCCTGCGGCCCGCCGGCGGCGCCGGGGCGTGAGGCGCCCGCGATACGGCCGACGACGGGGGGCGGCGGGGGTGCGGGCGGGCGGGGCACGGGCGGGCGGCGCTGCCGGACACGGGCCGCGCCTGCACGCCGCCGGGGTCCGGCGCCGCCTACCATCGTGAGCACTCGGACACCGTCCGGTCACGCACCGGGGGAAGACAGGTGCGCGCGTGATCGCGCTGGTCATCAGCATGGGGACGCTGTTCGCCTGGGCCCTGGTGGCCGGCCGGCTGGCCCGGTGGAGCATCACCGCACCGGTCGCCATGACCGCCGCGGGCGTGGTGCTGACGGTGGGTCCGCACCCGCTGGTGCAGATCGGGCTGACCACCTCGGACGCCGAACGCGCCGTGGAGATCATCCTCGCGGTGCTGCTGTTCACGGACGCCACCCACGTGCCGCCCGGGGTGGTGCACGCACAACGCCGGCTGCTGGTCCGGCTGCTGCTGCTGGCGCTGCCGCTGACCTTCGCCGCCGGGGTGCTGACGGGCGGTCTGCTGTTCCCCGCGGGCCACTGGTGGCTGGTGGCGCTGTTCGCCGCGGTGACCGTGCCGATCGACCTCGCGCCGGCCGCCGAACTGATCGGCGACGCCCGGCTGCCGTCCTGGCTGCGCGGGGTGCTGACGGTCGAGAGCGGGCTCAACGACGGCCTGCTCGCACCGGTCTTCCTGCTCTGCCTCGCCGGGACCGAGGCGCACGGGCAGGGCCTGGCACCCGACGCCTCCTCGCTCGGGGACGCGGTCGCCGCGCTGCTGTGGGCGGTGGTCGCCGGGGCCGTGGTCGGAAAACCGGGCGGGGTGCTGCTGCGGCGCGCCTGGCTGGCGGGGTGGACCAGGCCCGCCGCCGTCCGGCTCGGGATCCTCGCGCTGCCGCTGATGGCGTACGCCCTGGCGATCGTGCTGGACGGCAACGGGTTCGTGGCGGCGTTCGTGGCCGGGCTGCTGTTCACCCCGGAGTCCCGGGCACTGCCCGCGCCCACCCTCCACCTGCTCGAGGACGCCGGGACACTGCTCTCACTGGCACTGTGGTTCGTCTTCGGCAAGCTCGTCACACAGGCGTTCGCGGGCGACTTCGACCCCCGGGTGGTCGCCTACGCGGCGCTGTCGCTGACGGTGGTGCGGATCGTCCCGGTGCTGATCTGCCTGGTGGGCAGCGGCCTGGACCGGGCCGACCGGCTGCTGCTGGCCTGGCTGGGGCCGCGCGGCCTGGCGTCCATCGTCTTCGGCCTGCTCGCCTTCATCTCGCTCGCCCCGGCCGACCCGCACGCGGCCGACCTGATCGGCCAGGTGATGACGATGACCGTCCTGATGAGCCTGGTCCTGCACGGACTGACGTACGGTCCGCTGGCCGAGCGCTACGCGCGGGCCCGCCGGCGGGCGGCCGGAGCCGGCGCCGGCGCGGACTGAACCTCCGTCAGGTGTGCTGCGGTGGGGGCGCCATCAGGCCGCCGCGGTAGGCGAGGGCGACCGCCTGGGAGCGGTCGCGGACGTCGAGCTTGGCGAGGATCCGTTTGACGTGCGTCTTGACGGTGGACTCGGCCAGCAGCAGCAACGCCGCGATGTCCGCGTTGGACCGGCCCTCGGCCGCGAGCCGGAGCACCTCGCGCTCGCGCTCGGTGAGCCGGGCCAGCCGCCCGTCGGGCGGGGCGGCGGGCCGCGGCGGCCGGCGGGCGACCAGGTGGCCCAGCAGGTCGCGGGTGACGGCCGGGTCCAGCACCGCGTCCCCGCCGGCCACCGCCCGCACCGCGTCGATCAGGCGCTCCGGCGAGGCCCGCTTGAGCAGGAACCCGGCGGCCCCGGCGCGCAGCGCCCCCCACACGTACTCGTCGTGGTGGAAGGTGGTCAGCACCAGGACCCGGGTGGGCAGCTGGGCGGCGACGATCCGCCGGGTCGCCTCGACCCCGTCGACGCCGGGCATCCGGACGTCCATCAGGACCACGTCGGGGGCCAGTTCGCGGCAGAGCGCGACGGCCTCCAGGCCGTCGGCGGCCTGCCCGGCCACCTCGATCCCGCTGCCGTCGGCCGTGGAGAGCACCAGGGCGAGACCGGCGCGCAACAGCGCGTCGTCGTCGGCGAGCACCACCCGGATCGTCATGGCAGCGGGAGCACCACGTGCAGTCGGAAGCCGCCCCGCTCGCCCGGGCCGTGCTCCACCCGGCCGGCCAGCGGCGCGACGCGTTCGGCGATGCCGAGCAGCCCCCGGCCGGGCGTGTACCCGGCGGCGGCGCCCCGCCCGTCGTCGCTGACCAGGACGGACAGCCCGGGTCCCTCGCGGCCGACCGTGACCTCGGCGGCGGTGGCCCTGGCGTGCTTGACGGTGTTGGTCAGGGCCTCCTGGACGATCCGGTATGCGCAGCGGTCGACGGCGTGCGGTACGTGCAGCGCAGCCGGGTCGAGGCTGGTGGTGACCCGGATCCCGGCCTGTTCCATCCGGGCGAGCAGCCGGGGCAGATCGGCGAGCCCGGGCTCGCCCGGCCCGGTGGGGACCTCCCCGGCGCCGGGGGCGTGGCGGCCGGGGGCGGGGGCCTGGCGATCGGGGACGGGGTGGCCGGGGGCGGCCGACCGGGTGTGGCGCAACAGGCCCAGCACACGGTCGAGTTCACCGAGCGCCTCGCGGCCGGTGTCCTCCAGTCCGTGCAGCAGCTCACGGGTGTGGTCCGGATCGCGGTCGAGCAGCCGCCGGGCGGCGCCGGCCTGGACCAGCATCAGGTTGAGGGTGTGGCCCAGCAGGTCGTGGACCTCGCGGGCGACCCGGGCGCGCTCCTCGGCGAGGGCGCACTCGCGGGCGGCCAGGCGCTCGCCCTCCCGCTCCTCCTGCCGACGGGCGGTGCCGTAGCCGAGAGCCCAGGCCGCCAGCCACAACCCGAGCACGCCGACCGGGATGACCGGGTAGGTGTGGGCGAGGCCGGAGAAGTAGGCGGCCATGCCGACCACCACGATCGGCGGCCCGCACAGGGCCCGCCCCCGGGTCGCGTACAGGCCGAGGGCGTGCAGCCCGACCAGGTTGGCGTACGGGGACACCACCCCGGGCTGGACGAACAGCGCCTCCGCCGCCAGGGCGGCCGTGCCCACGAGGTATCCGGACAGCGGTGCTCGACGGCGGACGGCCAGCGCCGCCGCGACCACCAGTCCGAGCGCGACCGCGGCCGGCATCCGGTCACCGATCTCGGCCGCCGTGCGGGCGCGTTCGAGCAACATCGCGGCGAGGAAGCCGAGCGCGAGCAGCCCGTCGAGCAGCAGCGCGCGCCGCGACAGCCGGGCGGGACGGGAGGTGGACCTGGACGGCCGGCGGCTCAGGAGCGAACGGGCGTGCGGCACCGGACGGCCTCCCTCCGACGGTCGCCGCGCCCCGGGCGGCGGCGGCTCCCTGGAGGGTAGCGAGCGGGCCCGGGTGCGCGCATCGCCCCTCGGGGGTACGCCCGGCGTACCCCTGCTGGGGTAGCCGCAGGATGTCCTCCCGGTGGGGTGGCCCCGGCGACCCCCCGGAGGGGACGCGTGGCCGGCGGTCCGCTTCCTACCGTGCTCGCCATGGAACTCCACATGCTCACCACCACCCCCTGCGGGCCCGCCGTCAGGACCGCTCGCCGATGACCACGACCACCACGACGACACCCACGACGCCCACGACACCGGCGACGACGCTGTGGCGCCGGGTCGGCTGGGGCACGGTCACCGTCCTGGCGACCGGCATCGCGCTGCTCTCCGCCCGCTACCTCACCCTGGACCCCGACACCTTCCTCCAGGAACAACGCGCCACCTACCTGGCCCATCTGACGCCGCTGGTCCTGCACGTGGCCGGCGGCATCGTCGCCCTGGTGCTCGGCCCGTGGCAGTTCCTGCCGCGGCTGCGGGCCCGCCGACCGGCCGTCCACCGATGGGTGGGCCGGCTGTACCTGACCGCGGTGGCGGCGACCAGTGCCGGCGGCCTGCTGCTGGCACCGCACGGGTTGTTCGCCCCCGCCGCGCCGCTGGGCTTCACGGTCCTGGCCGTCCTGCTGCTGGCGACCTCGACGGCGGCCCTGGTGACGATCCGCCGGGGTGCGGTGGAGCGGCACCGCCGCTGGATGGTCAGGTCCTACGCCCTGATCTTCACGGGCGTCACCTTCCGGCTGTGGCTGATCGTGATGGGCACGGTGGGAGTGCCGTTCGAGCAGGCCTACGTGAGTGGCGCCTGGGGTGCCCTCCTGCTCGATCTGGCGGTGGCGGAGCGGATCCTCGCCGGTGCGGGCCACCCGGACAGCGCCGCGGGCCGCACCGGCCGGCCCGGCCGTCCCGGCGCGCAACCCAGTCCGACGGGTACATGTCACGCGGGGTCACACCACCCGGGGCCGAGCACCCACTGACCGTCAACCCCCGACCGCGGAAGCCCTGGTGGGCCGGGGTGTCGGGCCGCCACGACACCCCGCGCCACCCATCACCCACCGTGACCAGGACGTCGCGGACGATGACGAAGGGCGTAATCTACCGCACCCGGACGGTGCAGTTGCAGAATTCTTCAATTCCTGAGTCGCAGCTACCCGGAGGTGCCTAACGTCGCATTCATGGCAACCACTGATGTCGCATTGAAGGAAGCAATGATGATCGAGGGCGCGCTCGGCGTCGCCCTGGTCGACTACGGCAGCGGGATGGCCCTGGGCACCCTCGGCGGCGGGCCGGAGCTGGACCTCTCGGTCGCCGCCGCGGGCAACACCGACCTGGTCCGGGCGAAGATGCGGACGATGGAGATGCTGGGTCTGACCGGCGCCATCGAGGACATCCTGGTCACCCTCACCAGCCAGTACCACGTCATCCGCCCGCTGACCTCGCGCAGCGGAAAGGGACTGTTCCTGTACCTCGCGCTGGACCGCAAGCGCGCCAACCTGGCGATGGCCAGGCGCCGGCTGGAGCAGGTGGAGAACGAGCTGGAGCTCTGATGCACCTTCCGCTCTACCAGGTGAAGGCCGAGTTCTTCCGGATGCTCGGCCACCCCGTACGGATCCGGGTGCTGGAGCTGCTCCAGGGCGGTCCGTTGCCGGTGCGCGACCTGCTGGCCGACATCGGCATCGAGCCCTCCAGCCTGTCCCAGCAACTCGCGGTGCTCAAACGCTCGGGCATCGTGGTCTCCACCCGCGAGTCGGGCAACGTGCTCTACGCGCTGGCCGGCGCCGACGTCTCCGACCTGCTCAGATCGGCGCGCCGGATCCTGACCGTGCTGCTGACCGACCGGGAGGCCGTCCTCGAGCAGCTCCGCCGCGCGGACGACCCCGCCGACGACCTCCCGCTGCCGCTCCCCCGGAACATCCCGGATCCCCCGGCGGACCCGGACGCCGAGTCGGACCCGGACGCCGACGCGGACCAGGACACGGGCGCCGACGCCGACGCCGTTGCCGACCTGCACGACGCGGCGCCCTTCCCGCGCTGAGCCGCGCCGGGGCTGCCCTGGGGAGCAGCCGCCCCGCGACGACGGCGGCGGGCGCACCCCGGCCCGGGTGCGCCCGCCGTCCCGTTCCGGACCGGGGCCGGTCAGCCCTCGGTGGGGGTGAGTTCGGCCATCTCGGACCAGCCGTCCACCGGCGCGTCCACGTAGATGATCTGCGGCTTGGTGGCGATCCGGGCCGGGAGTTCGGCCATCGCGGCCTTGAAGTGCTCGGAGTTCACGTGCTCCGCGCCGGCCTCGGCCGACTCGAAGGCCTCCAGCAGGACGTACTGGTCCGGGTTGTCGACGCTGCGGGACCACTCGAAGAAGATGTTGCCGGGCTCCGCCCGGGTGGCCAGGGTGAAGTCCTCGACCAGCGACACCCATCGGTCGCTGAACTCGGGCCTGGCGGTGAACTTGACGTTGATCAGGATCATGTTTGCTCCTCGGAGGACGACGACCGTGCCCAGCCTGCCCGAACCGCGCCGGTCCCCCAAACCGGGCTCACTCCCGGCTGCGCTTGCGGTTGATGGCCTCGTCCAGGGTGGAGGCCGCCATGATCAGCGACAGGTGGGTGAACGCCTGTGGGAAGTTGCCGAGTTGCTCGCCGCTGGGGCCGATCTCCTCGGCGAACAGGCCGACGTGGTTGGCGTAGGTGTGCATCTTCTCGAAGGTGTAGCGGGCGGGCCGGATGCGTCCGGCCCGCGCCAGCGCATCGACGTAGAGGTAGGTGCAGAGGCTGAAGGTGCCCTCCGAGCCGCGCAGCCCGTCGGGGGACGCGGCCGGGTCGTACCGGTACACGAGGCTGTCCGAGACCAGTCGGCGTTCCACCGCGTCCAGCGTCGACAGCCAGCTCGGGCTCCTCGCGGGCAGGAAGCGGACGCGGGGGATCAGCAGCAGTGAGGCGTCCAGCACGTCACCGCCGTAGTGCTGCACCAGTGCCTGTTCGCTCCGGCTCCAGCCCTGCTCCATCACTTGGTCGAGGATGCTGTCGCGGGCCTGGCGCCAGCGCGGGATGTCCCCGGGCCGGCTGAGCTCGGTGGCCAGCCGCATGCCCCGGTCGAACGCGACCCAGCACATCACCCGGCTGAAGGTGAAGTCCTTGCGGCCGCCGCGCGTCTCCCACACGCCCTCGTCCGGCCGGTCCCAGTTGTCGGCCAGCCAGTCCAGCGTCCGGGCCAGGCCCTTCCAACCGTGGTAGCCCAGTTCCACCCCGACGTCCATGCCCTCGGCCATCGCATAGAGGGCCTCGCCGTAGATGTCGAGCTGCAGTTGGCCGGCGGCGGCGTTGCCGGCCCGTACCGGCCGCGAGCCCCGGTAGCCCTCCCAGTGGTCGAGGATCTCCTCCGGGAGGTGCGGGTCGCCGTCGACCCGGTACATGATCTGCAGCCGCTCGCCGGGCAGGTCGGCCCGGTCGTGCATGCGGTCCCCGAGCCACCGGGTGAAGGCCGACGCCTCCTCCGCGAACCCCAGGTCGAGCAGTGCCCGGACCGACAGCGCGCCGTCCCGCACCCAGGAGTAGCGGTAGTCCCAGTTGCGTTCGCCGCCGACCTGTTCCGGCAGGCCCATGGTGGCGGCGGCGACCGGCGCGCCGGTGGGGTGGTAGGTGAGGAGCTTGATGGTGATGGCGGAGCGGTTGACCATCTCTCCCCAGCGGCCGCGGTAGTGCGACGTGTGCAGCCACTTCTGCCAGAAGTCGACCTCCTCCCACAGCTTCGCCGTCACCTCGTCGACCGTCCGGGCAGGCGGCGCCTCGCCGCCGGCGGCGCAGGTGGTGAACACCGCGACGGCGGACTCCCCGACTCCCAGGGTGACGGTGCCCCGTACGTCGCGTCCGTCCCGCTCCAGCGGGAAGCTGGCCTGCAGGTGGCCGGTGGTGCCGGGGCCGTGGAAGGCGGCCCGCCCGGGCTCGAGGACGACGTCGTGCTCGGCCCGGCCGTAGTCGAACCGGGGCCGGCACTCCAGGGCGAACCGGACCGTGCCGCGCACCGCCCGGACCACCCGCATCAGGCTGTGCCGGTCGGTCGCGGCGTGGCCGGTGTTGGCGGGCATCCAGTCGATCACCTCGCCGACGCCCTCCGGCGACATGAACCTGGTGACCAGCACCGCGGTGTCCGGGTAGTACAGCTGTCGGCACGTCACGTCGGAGTGGACCGGGGCCAGCCGGAAGTATCCGCCGCGGTCGTGGTCGAGCAGTGAGCCGAAGACGCTCGGCGAGTCGAACCTCGGCGCGCAGAACCAGTTGACGACGCCCTGGGACGACACCAGGGCGGCGGTCTGCAGGTCGCCCACCAGCCCGTGGTCGGCGATCGGGGGATAGCGGTCCATCGGCGTCCAATCGCAGTGCGTCCCCCGCGTCCCACTATCCGTCACGTGGTGGGACGGCCCGGGATCAACTCGCCGGGGCCGCCGCCACCGACGCCCGCCGTGGCGAAACGGGAGAGCGCCGCTCACGGCCACCGTCCGGGCCGGTCCGCCCGGCTCGCCGCTCTCTCCGGCCTGCGGGTGGGCGGGCCAGGGTGAGCGGGCCGGGGAGGGCGGGCTACCCACCGGCGGTTGAGTACGGGCACTCAGGCGGGGTCCGGCCGGCGTTCCCGATCATGGTGGCAGCAGTCGATCGAAGGGGACGGGACGCATGAGTCAGATGTGGGCGGAGCAGTGGGAGCGGCCGCGGCCGCGGAGCGTGGCCAAGGGCCGGCGGCCCCGGATGTCCCTCGGGGCGAGGTTCGGGGTCGCCGCGCTGGCCGTGGTGGGGATCGCCCTGGTGCTCCTCGCCGCCTGGGCGGGTGTGCTGGGCGTCAGCCTGTTGCACCTGGCGAACGACCCACAGTGAGGTCCGGGACGGCCCCGGCGTCCGCGGCGGCCCGGCGCACTCAGGTGTCGTCGTCGGCGACCAGGCGCCGGAGCAGTCCGAGCAGGGTGGCGCGGTCGTCGGCGGAGAGGGCGGCGAAGCAGTCGGCGAGCACCTCGTCGGCGACCCGGTGGCCGGCCTCCAGGGTCCGTTCGCCCTCGGCGGTGAGGTGGTGCTCGATCCGGCGGCCGTGGCCGGGCCGGCGGTCGACCAGGCCCTGGGCGACCAGGCGGCCGGCCAGCGTGCCGAAGGCCTGTTCGCTCTGGAAGGTCGCGGCGGCGAGGTGCCGGGCGGACGCGCCGGGCATCCGGCCGATCGCGCGCAGGGCGTCCCATTGGGCCAGCGTGGTGCCCACGGCCGCCAGGCCGGTCTCCATCGCCCGGTGCTGACGGTACTGGGCCTGCTTGACCGCTCTTCCGAGGACTTGCAGCTCTCCTTGCACGGACCGAAGTCTATGCCATGACCAAACTAGCTTAACTAAGCATCTTTAGTTATGGTGGAGTCATGTTCACCGACCACACCGTCGCCCTGTCCGACGACCTCTCCGTCACCCTCTCCGAAGCCGGCACCGGCCGGCCCGTCCTCGTCCTGCACGGCGGCGGCGGCCGCGCCACCGTCGCGCCGCTGGTCGCGCACCTGGCCGGGACGGCCCGCACCCTCACCCCGGTCCACCCCGGCTGGGACGGCACCCACCGCCCGGACCGGCTGGCGGATGTCGGCGCCCTCGCCGAGGCCTACCTGCACCTGCTGCGGGTGCGCGGCCTCACCGACGTCCTCCTCGTCGGCTCCTCGCTCGGGGGCTGGGTCGCCGCCGAGATGGCCGTCCGGGACACCGGCGGCGCCGTCGGCGGCCTGGTGCTGATCGACGCCGTGGGCGTCCGGGTCGAGGGCGAGCCGATCCGCGACTTCTTCGCCCTCGACGCCCGCGGCATCGCCGAGTACGCCTGGCACGACCCGGACCGCGGGTACCTCGACCCGGCGACCCTCCCGGCCGACCGGCTCGCCGCCCGCCAGGCCGACCTGCGCACCCTGCGGGTCCTCGCGGGCGACACCGGCATGCAGGACCCCGGGCTGCTCGCCCGACTGGCGCGGGTCGGCCGGCCCGCCCTGCTGATCTGGGGCGCGAGCGACCGCATCGTCACCCCGGCCTACGGCGCCGCGTACGCCGCGGCCTTCGCCGACGGGCACCTGGTGGTGATCCCCGAGGCGGGCCACCTGCCGCAGCTCGAGCAGCCCGCGGCCACCTTCGCCGCGCTCGACGCCTTCCTCGCGCGCACCGGCCACGGGACCGCTCCCGCCGCCTGACCGGCGACCGGGAACGGCGTGTGGCGGCCGGGGTGCAGCGACCGGCGGCGGGAACGGCGGCCGGAGACGGCGTCAGGGCCTGCGGGCGGGCCGAGCCGGACGGCGGTGTCGGCCGGGGGTCCCGCACTGCGGCAGGATACCGGGGGCGGTGACTCCGGTTCGGGCGCCGCCGTCGTCGTGTGAACTGCCCGGAAGGAGCCTGTCCTGAGCGCGGGGTCTGCGGAAGCGTTGTCGGCCGTCCTGCTGGTCGTCGTCCTGGTGTGCGCGGTGGCCCGGCCGTGGGGCCTGCCGGAGGCGGTGGCGGCGGTCCCGGCCGCCGGGATCCTGCTGGCCACCGGCGCGATCGGGCCCGATGCCGCCCGCGCGGAGGCCGAGCGGCTGGGCCCGGTGATCGGCTTCCTGGCGGCCGTCCTGGTACTGGCCCAACTCTGCGCCGACGAGGGGCTGTTCACCTGGTGCGGGGCCTGGATGGCGCGGCGCTCGCGCGGGCGCCCGCGGCGGCTGCTGGCCCAGGTGTTCGCCGTGGCGTCCGTGATCACGGCCGTGCTGAGCCTGGACGCGACGGTGGTGCTGCTGACCCCGGTGGTGTTCGCCACCGCGGCCCGGCTCGGGGCCCGGCCCAAACCGCACGTCTACGCCTGCACCCACCTCTCCAACACCGCCTCCCTGCTGCTGCCGGTCTCCAACCTGACCAACCTGCTGGCATTCGCGGCCGCCGGGGTCGGCTTCGTGCACTTCGCCGGGCTGATGGTGCTGCCCTGGCTGGCCGCGATCGGCGTCGAGTACGTGGTGCTGCGCCGCTTCTTCGCCGCCGACCTGGACGCCGGCGCGGGTCCCGCGCAGACCGGGCCGGTGCCGCCGCTGCCGCGGTTCGCGCTGGTCACCGTCGCGGCGACGCTGGGCGGGTTCGTGCTCACCTCCGCGCTGGGCGTGGACCCGGCCTGGGCGGCGGCGGCCGGCGCGCTCGCCCTCGCCGTCCGGGCGCTGCTGCGGCGCACCGCGACCCCGGTGGCGGTGGTCCGCTCGGCCGCGCTGCCGTTCCTGGCGTTCGTCCTGGCACTGGGCGTGGTGGTGCGCGCGGTGGTCGACAACGGCCTCGGCTCCGCGCTCGCCCGCCTGGTGCCCGGCGGCAGCGGGCTGCCGGCACTGCTCGGGGTGGCCGCGCTCGCCGCGGTGCTGGCCAACGTGATCAACAACCTGCCGGCCGTCCTGGTCATGCTGCCGCTGGCGGCGCCGGGCGGGACCGGCCCGGTGCTGGCCGTCCTGCTGGGCGTCAACATCGGCCCCAACCTGACCTACGCCGGCTCCCTGGCCACCCTGCTGTGGCGGCGCATCGTGCGCGAGCACGACAGCGATGTCGGACTGGGCGAGTTCACCCGGCTCGGGCTGCTCACGGTGCCCGCCGCGCTGGTGCTGTCCGTGGTAGCACTGTGGGTGTCGCTCACTGTGCTCCCGGGAGGCTGACCGTGCGAGTCCTGGTCTGGATCACCGAAGGAACCTGGCCCGCCACGGTGGACGCCGCCCGCGCCCACACCCCGGACCGCGCCGCGGCCACGCTGCTGCACGTCACCGGCACCGAGGTTTCCGCCACCGCGCACGGAGCCTTCGCCGGCCTGCTCGGCCGGGCCCACCCGAGCGGCCGCCGGGCCGCCGAGAGCCGGACCACCGAGGGGCCGGACGCCCACGGCTGGGGCAGCGACCCGGCTGCGGCCGTCGACCGGGTGGCCGCCGCCACCGCGCAGGAACTCCTCGCCGCGGCGGCCGAGCGGCTGGCCCGGCCGTGCACGGCCGTGGAGCGGACCGGGCGCGTCGAACGCGAAGTGGTGGCCGCCGCCGACGGCTTCGACCTGCTGGTGCTCGCCCGCGACGGCGACCGCTCCCGGCTCGGCCCGCACAGCCTCGGCCCGGCCACCCGCTTCGTCGTCGACCACGCCCCGTGCCCGGTCCTGCTGGTCTGGCCGGGCCCGCCACCCCCCACCGCGACCATCCCGCCACCTCCCGGCGGCTGAGCACCCGTCTGCCACCGCGCCGCATCCGGCGCCGACGCCGCGGCGGTCAGGTCGCGGGGGGAAGGTGGCGCCCTGCCGCGAGTCCGGCCGCGGTTCGGAGCCGCCCGAAATACGACGCGCAGTACGCCGAGTTGATCCGGGGCACGGTCGTGTCGAGCTCGGCGATGCAAGCCCAGAGAGCGGCGACGCCCTCGCTGTCGAGCCCGCCGTTCAGCTCCCGCTGGACGAGCCCGGCGACATCGGCGTCGAGGAGGACCAGATCCACACCCCCGATGTCCACCCCGCGGAAGCTGTCGGGGTACGGGGCGCGCCGGTGGTCCTCCCACAGCCGGGCGAGCCGGTCGGCGGACGATGCGTCCGGGTCGACGACGTCCGCAACCGGCGGGCGAAGGAGGAGGGAGACGGCGTCGAAGACGGCCCCCACCATGGCGATGGCGCGTTCCGGGCCGACGGCGGCACTGGACACGGTGCCCTGGGCGAGCCCGTCGCGCAGCAGTCGGCCGCGGTCGAGTTCGGCGGCGGTTCCGGCCGGGAGGAGTCCTTCTCGGGCGGCGCGCTCGAGGAGGTCCCGGAGGTCTCCGTCGGCGGCCCGGCGTCCGGCCAGGACGTGCTCCAGGGCGACCAGGGAGTGCGTGACCGCGACGGTGGCGAACTCGTACCGGTAGAAGGAGTACCGGATGAGTTCACGGGCCGTCTCCAGCGCGCTCATGACGTACATCGACGCCTCGCCGGGCACGATCAGGCCGGCCACCAGGGCGTCCATGTCCGCAGGGTCGAGAACGACATGGCCGGCTCGCGGATCGGGTTCCGGGGGCGGGGGCGGGCCGGGCGGCAGTGGCGGGGTGTTCACCGGTGCAGTCTTGTCATCCGGAGGCGGCGGTGCCAGCGGATTTGCTCGGGGGGGTCGGCGGCCCGTTGCCGCGCCGCGCGACGGGCCCCTCGCAGCCGGGGCCGCCGCGTTCAGCCCGGTGGGGTGTGGCGGGCGAGGGCGGCGGTGAGGCGGGCGGCGGCGGCCAGTTGCGGGCTGGGCCGGCGTTGTGCGGCCAGGCGGGTGGCCAGGCCCCGGAGTTCGTGGCGGACCAGTGCCGGTACCTCGCCGTCGACGCCCTCCAGTGCGGGTCCGAGCAGCGCGAGGGCGCTGTCCGGGTCGTGCGCGCACAGCTGGCAGTCGGCGATCCGCAGGGTGAACAGCAGGCGGGTGGCGGGGAGTTGCTGCGGGCCGAGCAGTCGTAGCGCGGTGCGGGCGGCGTCCGCCGCACGCAGTGCGAGCCGGCGGTCGCCGAGGGTGGCGGCGGCGTCCCGCAGTGCGGCGGCGGCCGCGGACTCCACCCGGAGCTGCATCGACGCCTCCGACAGCCACGGCACGTCCGCCTCCTCGCCCGCGCCGAGATGGTCGAGGTGCAGCCGGGCCCGGCCGATGTGCCGTACGGTCTCGCGGAGGTCGCCGCCGAGCGCGTGCGCCCGGGCCTGGTAGACCTGTGCGATGGCGCCGGCCCAGTGGCGGTCGGGGGCGGCCCGGCCGATCTCCCGGGCGTAGCCGAGCGCGGAGGCGGCGTCGCCCTCCAGCCGGGCGAGGGTGCTCATGTCGCCGAGGGCGGCGACCTGGGTGACCGGGTCGGCGGCCAGTTCGGACCAGGCCAGCGCCCGGTCGAAGCAGGCCATCGCGGTGGCGCTGCGGCCGTGCTGGAGGCGGAGGCCGCCGGCCGCGTGGGCGTACTCCGCGGCCAGCCGGGCGAGCGGGCGGCCGGTGCGGCCCGGGGTGAGGGCCAGGTGCCGGGCGAGGGCGCGCAGGGTGTGCTCGACGGCGGCGGCGGTGCCGGGGTGGCGGTGCTCCTCGCCGGTGCGCAGGTGGACGGCGAGCAGTCCGGCGAGGGCGTGCAGGGTGTCCTCGGCCACCGCCTGCGGGCTGCCGGGTTCGGCGGCGCAGAACGCGGCGTGCAGGGCGGCGGTCTCCGCGGCCGGGGGGACGTCGCAGCCGGCGGCGCCGTGCAGCGGGCAGAGCAGGCCGTGGGCGGGCAGCCGGGCGGGCAGGCCGTCGGGGGGTGGCGGCTGCGGTGGTCGGCCGGGGGTGGGGACGGCGGCGGGCAGGGGTGCGCGGACCGAGCCGGGTGGTGGTGGCGGACCGCCGAGGTCCCAGTCCTCGGCGGCGCGGCAGGCGGCGAGCAGGTCCCCGCCGGCCGCGAGCAGGCCGTCGAGCCGGTGCGCGAGGTGGAGGGTGGCCCGGCGGGTGCCGTTCTCCAGCCGGCTGATGGCGGTGTGGTCGTAGCCGACCTCGGCGCCGAGGCGGGCCTGGGTGAGCCCGGCCCGTCGGCGCCACTGGCGCAGCCGGGCGCCGAAGGCCCGCCAGGGATCGGCGCAGCGGCCGTCGGTGCGGTGCGGGTTCACGGGCGGCCCTCCCCCGGGTGCCGGCGCCCGGCGGACGCTCGGTCGGACGCTTCGGCGGACACCGGCCACCGCCACCGAGGGGTCGGACGCCGGCCGCCGTCCGAGACGGTACTCGACGGCGGCCCCGCCGTACATGAGGTGGTCTCAACCACTGTGGCGGGGCGGGCTGTTGACGTCGACTTTGACAGAACTTGCCGAAGCTTTGTCGGACAGGACCAGACCATTGACCGTGGCATGACGTCATGTGAGGGTTCCGGCACCCGAATGCGGAGACCCCCGGACCGGCCACTCCTGCCCGGCGATCCCGTCCGCGTTCGAGGACCCCCACCTCCGAGGAGCCTCGATGCCACATCCATCCAGCAAGGGACGCCTGTTGACGGCCGGGACCGTCCTGGCCGTCCTGCTCGGCCTGACCGGCGCGACCGCCGGTACGGCGGGCGCCGCCCCGGCCGGACCCGCCCCCACCCCGCCGCCGGGCGCGCTGGCCGCCGCCGTGTCGGCGGCCGACCAGGCGGCCGCGGCCGGCCTGGACGCACTCGCCAAGGGCCCGGACGAGACCTACGAGCGGCACGCGGTGACCCCGTGGGTCGACGGCATGTACTCGGTGGCCTACGAACGCACCTACCGCGGCCTGCCGGTGGTCGGGGGCGACGCCGTGGTCATCGCCGACGGGCAGGGCCGGATCCGCGGCCTGCAGTCCGCGGCCACCGGACCGGTCGGCGTCCCGACCACCGCCCGGGTGACCGCCGCCCGGGCCGAGGCGGCGGCCCGCGCCCGGCTGGCGACCGTCACCGGCGTGGACCCGCAGCGCCTGGTGGTCCGGGTCAAGGACGACACCTCCCGGCTGGCCTGGGAGACCGTACTGACCGGCCGGACCGCCACCGCCCCCAGCCACCTGCACGTCTTCGTCGACGCCAACTCCGGTGAGGTGATCGACAGCTACGACGACGTCGAGGCCGGCACCGCCAACAGCAAATGGAACGGCCCCGCCCCGGTGACCATCAGCACCACCGGCTCCGGCGGCTCGTACTCGCTGCGCGACCCCGCCCGGCCCGGCCTGAGCTGCGCCGACTACAGCACCGGCCAGGTGTTCTCCAAGTCCTCGGACTCCTGGGGCACCGGCAACCCGACGGCCAAGGAGACCGGCTGCGCCGACGTGATGTTCGCGGCGCAGAAGGAGTGGGACATGCTCCGCGACTGGCTGGGCCGCAACGGCCACAACGGCACCGGCGGCAGCTGGCCGGTCAAGGTCGGCCTGAGCGACGTCAACGCCTACTGGGACGGCAGTTCCGTCTCCATCGGCCACAACAACGCCAACGAGTGGATCGCCGCGATCGACGTGGTCGGCCACGAGTTCGGCCACGGCATCGACCAGTACACCCCGGGCGGCGCCAACAACGAGAACGGCCTCGGCGAGGGCACCGGCGACATCTTCGGCGCGCTCACCGAGGCGTACGCCAACGAGCCGGCCCCGTACGACAGCCCGGACTACACGGTCGGCGAGATGATCAACCTGGTCGGCAGCGGGCCGATCCGCAACATGTACAACCCCTCACTGGTCGGCAACAACCCCAACTGCTACTCCTCCTCGATCCCGAGCACCGAGGTGCACGCCGCGGCGGGCCCGCTGAACCACTGGTTCTACCTGCTCGCCGAGGGCTCGAACCCGGGCGGCGGCAAGCCCGCCAGCCCGACCTGCAACAGTTCCACGGTCACCGGTGTGGGCATCAAGGACGCCGGACGGATCTTCTACGGCGGGATGCTGCTCAAGACCAGCGGCATGACCTACAAGAAGTACCGGGTCACCACCCTGACCGCCGCCAAGAGCCTGGACACCAGCTGCACCTTCTTCAACCGCACGAAGGCGGCCTGGGACGCGGTCAGCATGCCCGCCCAGAGCGGTGAGCCCACCTGCACGCCCTCCGGCAGCAACGACTACTCGCTGGCGCTCTCCCCGGCCGCCGGATCCGTCCAGCCCGGCGCCGCCACCAGCGCCACGGTGACCACCGCGGTCACCTCCGGCACCGCCCAGACCGTCGGCCTGGCCGTGACCGGCACCCCGGCCGGCGTCACCGCCTCGGTCAGCCCGTCCTCCGTCCAGGCCGGATCCACCGCGGCGCTGAACGTCTCCGCCTCCGCCACCGCCGCACCCGGCAGCTACGTCCTGACCGTCACCGGCACCGGCCCCGCCACCCACACCGCGCAGTACACCCTGACGGTCGGCGGCGGCAACCCCGGCGGCGGCGCGCCCGACATCAGCGTCGCCAACGTCCAGGCCCACCTGACCCAGCTGAACACCATCGCCACCCAGAACGGCGGCAACCGGCGGGCCGGCAGCGCCGGGCACACCCAGTCCGTCGCCTACCTCAAGTCCAAGCTCCAGGCCGCCGGGTACACCGTCAGCGAGCAGGCCTGCACCTCCTGCACCTACGCCTCCAACAACCTGATCGCCGACTGGCCGGGCGGCCCCGCCGACCAGGTCACCATGTTCGGCGCCCACCTGGACAGCGTCGCCGCCGGGCCCGGCATCAACGACAACGGCTCCGGCTCGGCCGTCCTGCTGGAGAACGCGCTCACCCTGGCCCAGCAGAACCCGACCCTGACCCGGCACGTCCGGTTCGCCTGGTGGACCGGTGAGGAACAGGGCCTCCAGGGCTCCAACTCCTACGTCGGACAGCTCACTTCGGCGCAGCGCAGCGCCGTCAAGGCGTACTACAACTTCGACATGGTCGGCTCGCCCAACGCCGGGTACTTCATCAACAACCTCAACTCGGCGGCCTCGGCGCCGATGAAGGCGTACTGGGACTCGCTGAACCTGCAGCCGGAGGAGAACGTCGAGGGCCAGGGCCGGTCCGACGACTACTCGTTCCAGCAGGCCGGCATCCCGACCTCCGGCTACGCGGCGGGCGCCAGTGCGGTCAAGTCCTCGGCCCAGGCGGCGAAGTGGGGCGGCACGGCCAACCGGGCGTACGACTCCTGCTACCACCAGTCCTGCGACACCACGGCCAACATCGGCACCACCGCGCTGGACCGCAGCGCCGACGGCGTCGCGTACACGCTGTGGAAGACCTCGGTCGGCGGGACCGCGCCCGCCGACGACTTCTCGCTCGCGGTGAACCCGGCGACCGGGACCGCCGCGCCGGGCGCCTCGGTCTCCGCGACGGTGTCCACCGCCGTCACCTCGGGCGCCGCGCAGGGCGTCGCGCTGAGCGCCTCCGGTCAGCCGGCCGGCGTCACGGTGTCGTTCGACCCGGCCTCGGTGCAGTCCGGTTCGTCCTCGGCGATGACCGTCGCGGTGGGCGCCTCGACCGCGCCCGGGACCTACACCATCACCGTGACCGGCGCCGGCAGCGCCACCCACAGCACCACCTTCTCGCTGGTGGTCGGCGGCGGTGGCGGCGGGACCAGTTGGGCGGCGGGCACCGTGTACCAGGCCGGGGACATCGTCACCTACAACGGGGTGCGCTACCGCTGCTGGCAGGGCCACCAGGCCCAGGTCGGCTGGGAGCCGCCGAACGTGCCGGCCCTGTGGCAGGTGATCTGACGGCCGCCTGAGCAGCCGAGCACCCGAGTACCGCGGTCCGGTCGCGGCACGGCCAGGGAAGGGCCGCGACCGGGCCGCCCGGCGGCGGCGGTCTCCTGGGGTCAGGAGGCCGCCGTCGTCCTCGGCCGGTCGCCGGCGGCGGGGTCTGCCGCCGGCGCCGGCGCTGCGGTCCGCGCCCGCGCCACCTCCCCGGCCGGGCGCGGCCGCAGCAGGCCGCGCACCGCACCGCCGCGTACCGTGCCGCCCCGCGCCACGCCCGCCAGCACATCCCGGGCGAACAGCCGCTGCGGCGGCTCCTGCAGGTGGGCGACGGCGAGGAAGGCCCGCCCGACCACCGGGTCCACCGCCGCGGCCCGGTGCAGCCGCGCGACGTACCGGTTGAGCGCCCGCACCCGCGGGGTGCGGCGGCCCGCGACGGCCGGGAACCGTAGGTCGCCGCCGACCGACAGGTCCCACGGGACGTCGGTGATCCGCGCGGCGCGGCGGAAGAACCGCCCGGCGAGGCCCTCGCCCGCGTCCTCGGCCAGGCAGTCGCGCAGCGCCGCCGCCTCGCCGGCCGCGACCGTCATGCCCTGCCCGTACGAGGGGTTGAACTGGCAGAGCGCGTCGCCGGTCACCAGGTAGCCCTCCGGGAAGCGGGTCAGCCGCTCGTAGTGGCGGCGGACCGCGACCGGGATGCGCAGCGCCCGCGGCGGGCCCAGCGGCTCCAGCCGCTCCAGCAGCCGGTGCAGATCGGGCACCGGCAGCCGCGCGGCGAACCGGTGGTAGCCGTCCGGGTCGACCGGCGGGCGGTCGGCGCCCATGCCGAACAGGGTGACCAGCCAGCGGTCGCCCTCGGCGCTCAGCGCCACCCCGCCGCGCGGCGCGGACGCCGAGGCGCCGACCACGTACGCGTCGGCCGGCGCGTCGTCCGGGCGGCGCCGGTACTCGCGGGAGACGTACACCAGCCCGGGGTCCACCCGCTCCTGCGGCGCGCTGCCGTAGCCCAGCGCGCGCAGCCAGGTGACCCCGCGGTTGCCGCGCCCGGTGGCGTCCACGAACAGGTCCGAATCCAGCAGCCGCGGCTCGGAGTTGACCCGCAGGACCCGGACGCCGGTGATCCGCCCGCCGGTGTGGTCCGCGACGGGTTCCAGGACCTCGCAGCGGTCGTGGAGCTCCACGCCGGGCAGCGCGGCGACCCGGGAGCGCAGGTACCGTTCGAGGCCCGGGCGGCTGACCAGCAGACAGGGCAGCTCCCCCGCGGCGGGCTTGAGCAGGTGGCCGTCGTTGAACCAGCGCACGTCGGCCTGGGCGTCGCGGACCAGGGCGCCCTCGGCCACCAGGTCCTGCGTGAGCCCGGGGAACAGCTCCTCCAGCAGCTCGAACCCCTTCGCCAGCAGCCCGTGCGCGTGGTGGCCCTGCGGCACCCCGCGCCGCGGCCCGGCGCCCGTCGGCAGCGCGTCCCGTTCGACCACCGTGACCCGCGCGTACGGGCCGGCCAGCACCCTGGCGGCCAGCAGCCCGGCGATACCCGCGCCGGCGATCACCGCGTGACCCGTTCCTGCGGTTCTGTCGTTCCCCATGGTGCCTCTCCTCGTCCCGGGACGAGTGTGCACCGGGCGGCTTGACGTTCGATTGTCGTCGGCTTGTCGGCTCCGGTCGGCCCGTCGGGGTGCCGCGTACGGTTTGCCCTCGACCAGGTCGAGGGCCCTACGGTCGGCCGTCATGTCCTCCCCCTCCGCCTCCCGCACCCTGGCGTCGCCGACGGCCCGCTCCCGTCCGCCGCTGCCCCGCGGCTACCTGTACTGGCTGGCCGGCGCCCAGGTCTCCGTCCTCGGCGACGCCGTCCTGTCGTTCGCGCTCGGCTGGGCCGCCGCCGCGCACGGCGGGCGGACGGCGGCGCTGGTGCTGACCGCCGTGACCGTGCCCCGGACCCTGCTGCTCCTGCCGGGCGGCGCCGTCGCCGACCGGTTCGGCGCCCGCCGGGTGCTGATCGCCGGTGACGCGGTGCTGCTGGCGGCCACCCTGGCACTCGCCGCGACCCTGGACCGGCCGGCCGCCGCCCCCTGGCTCCTGGTCCTGATCGCCGCCGTGACCGGGACGGTCGACGCGTTCCACCTGCCCGCCGCCGGATCGATGCCGCGCCGCCTGGTCGGCGGCGACCAGCTCCCCCGGGCACTGGCGGTACGGCAGGCGGCCGGCCAGGCCGCCGCGCTGCTCGGCGCACCGCTGGGCGCGGTCCTGGTCACCGCCTCCGGGCTGCGCGGCGCGGCGCTCGCCGACGCGGCGACCTTCGCGCTGGTGCTGGCCGTGCTGGTGCGGATCCGCCCGGCCCCGGCGGCCGTCTCCACCGCACCCGGCGCAGGTCCGCGCGGCGGGACCGCCGGCACGGTACGGCACGCCCTGGCGGACCCGGTGCTCAGGCCCGCGCTGCTGCTCACGGCGGCCGCGGCCGGCGGCCTGCTGCCGGTGGTGTCGCTGCTCGGCCCGCTGCTGGCCCGTCAGCAGGGCTGGGGTCCGGCCGTCGCGGGCGCGATCGCCGGCGGGCAGAGCCTCGGGGTGGTCGCGGTGGCCCTGCTGGTGGCCCGCCGGGGGCCGCTGCGGCGGATCGGCGTGGGCGCCGCCCTCGGCCTGGTCGCGGCGGCGCCCGGCATCGCGCTGCTCGCGGTGGCCCCGGTCGCGCCGGTGGCGGTGGGCGGCGCGGTGGCGGTCGGCGCGGGGTCCGGGATGTTCGCGTGCCACCTGGGCCCGCTGGTCCTGAACGGCGCCCCGGAGACCCATCTGTCCAGGATCCAGGCCCTGTTGACGCTCGTGCAGAGCCTCGCCCTGGTGCTGGCGAACGCCCTTCTCGGCCCGCTCGCGGACGGCGCGGGGGCCGCCACCGCGACCGCCGTGTGCGCGGCGGCCGTCCTGGCCGCGGGAGCGTCCGGGCTGGCCTCGGCCTCGCTGCGGGGCACCCGGAGCGGCTGAGGGGCGGCGCCGGTCACCGGCCCGGTCCGCCGCGGCTCCGGGACCGGCGGCTACGGCGGTGCCGGGTGTCCTCGTTCCACCAGCGGGCGCGGGTGGCCTCGGTGACCGTCGCGGCCGTCACCACCGCGGCGGTCACCACTGCGGGCGCCCCGCGTGGCCGGCCTCCGCCTCTGCGATCAGCCAGGCCGCGTTGACCAGGCCGATGTGGCTGAAGGCCTGCGGGAAGTTGCCCAGGACCTCGCCGGTGTCCGGGTCGATCTCCTCGGCGAGCAGGCCGACGTCGTTGACCGCGCCGGCCGCCCGTTCGAAGTAGCTCCGGGCGGCCTCGGTCTCGCCCGCCAGGGCCAGGGCCTGCGCCAGCCAGAAGGTGCACAGCAGGAAGGTGCCCTCGTCGCCGGGGAGGCCGTCGTCGGTGGTGAGGTAGCGGAAGACCAGGCCGGCCGGGCTGGTGAGCCGTTCGCGGACGGCGTCGATGGTGGCCCGCATCCGGGGCGATCCCGCGGGGGTGAAGCCGACCACGGGCATCACCAGCACCGAGGCGTCGAGCTGGTCCGAGCCGAAGGCCTGGGTGTAGGCGCCCACCCGTTCGTTCCAGCCCTGCTGCTCGATGGCGGCCCGGATCTCCGCCCGGGCGGTGGCCCAGGCCGGGATCCGGTCGGTGGCCTCCAGGTCGGGTGCCAGGTCGATCGCCCGGTCCAGCGCCACCCAGCACATCAGCTTGGAGTAGACGAAGTGCTGCGGCCCGCTGCGGACCTCCCAGATGCCCTGGTCGGGTTCGGCCCACCGGTCGGCGGCGGCGTCGGCCAGGCCCGCGAGGAACTGCTTGGTGGGCCGGTCCAGGCCGCCGAGCTGGTCGCGGAGCCGGTGCGCGGCGCCCAGCAGTTCGCCGTAGACGTCGAGTTGGCGCTGCTGCCAGGCGGCGTTGCCGACCCGTACCGGGCGGCTGCCGCGCCAGCCGGAGAGGTGGTCCAGTTCGCGTTCGGTCAGCTCGCGTTCGCCGCGGATGCCGAACATGATCTGCAGGTCCTGGCCGTGCCCGGGGGCGTTGGCGGCGGCCTGCGCCATCCAGCCGAAGAACGCCTGCGCCTCGTCCGGGCAGGCCGCCACCCAGAGCGCGTCCAGGGTGAAGGAGGCGTCGCGCACCCAGGTGAAGCGGTAGTCCCAGTTGCGGACGCCGCCGACCGCCTCGGGCAGCGAGGTGGTCGGGGCCGCGACGATCGCCCCGGTCGGCTGGAAGGTGAGGGCCTGCAGCACCCGCCCGCTGTGGTGGACCAGGTCCCGCCAGGGGCCCTGGTAGGCCTGGTGCAGGTCGGACCAGGAGCGCCAGGCGGTGACGGTGTCGTCGAGGTGCGCCTCGATCCCGTTCTGCGGCCACAGGTGTGGTTCGCCGCCGGCATGGGCGTGCTGGAGGGCGAAGGCCGCCCGTTCGCCGCCGCGCAGCAGCAGCCGGGTGCGGGCGCCGTCGGCGAGCTCGAACGGTACCGGCGAGGAGAGCCCGAGCGTGTCCGGGCCGCCGTGGCAGCGCAGCCCGCCGTCGACCGGGATCAGCAGCGGCCGGATCCGGCCGTACTCGGGTCTCGGGGCGAACTCCACGGCCACCTCGACCGTGCCTTCGGTGCACTCCGCGACCCTGAGCAGCAGGTGCGGGGCGTCCTTGCCGAGGTCGTGCCCGCGCCGGTCGAGGCCGAGGGCGAGCGCGTCGGTGAGTACCAGGGTGCCGGTGGGCGTGCGGAACTCGGTGCGCAGCACCATCGTGCGGTCCAGGTACCGCCGGGTGGTGGTGGCGTCGCCGGCCGGGCGGATCGACCAGTGGCCGGCCTGCGGGTCGAGCAGGCGCCCGAGCACCGACCGGTCGTCGAAGGACGGCAGGCACAGCCAGTCGACCGAGCCGCCGGAGCTGACCAGCGCGGCGGTCCGGCAGTCGGACAGCAGCGCGTAGTCCGAGATCGGTGAGTCGCTCACACCGGGCACCTCCGACCGGACCGCGGGCCCCTCTCGATTGTGCGCCGCCCGCCCCGGCTCCGCAGGGCCTATTCGGTGGCGACCCCTTGACTGCGGGCACGGCGACTGCGAGCGTTTGCTCGAAATTGCTCGAAGCAACCCCCCAATGAGCAGTTCGAGTCATCTCCTCCCACATCGGAGCACCCCATGAGATGGAACCAGCGGCTGGCCGGACTCGGGTCCGCGGCCGTCATCGCCGCCGCCGCGCTGGCGGCCACGGCACCCACCGCGGCCGTCGCGGACACCGTCGCCGCGAACACCGACACCCCGATCGGCGACCGGCCGATGATGGGCTTCAACAACTGGGCGCGCTTCACCTGCGCCGCCCAGGCCCGCCTCGACGGCACCCGCGACGGCTACTCCTTCCAGCAGTTCATGCAGGACCAGGCCAAGGCGATGAAGGACACCGGCCTGGTCGCGGCGGGCTACACCAACCTCACGGTCGACGACTGCTGGATGCAGCGCACCGGCGCCGGGTACCTGCACGGCGCGGCCGGCTGGGGCGGCAGCAGCCAGCCCGGCTTCGACTGGGAGCTGACCGACTACGCCGCATACGTCCACGCCCAGGGCATGCAGGTCGGCCTCTACAGCACCTCCGGCGTCAACACCTGCCAGGGCGTGCCGGGCGGGGTGATGGGCCACGAGCAGGCCGACGCCACCTCGCTCGCGTACTGGGGTGCGGACTCGCTCAAGCTGGACAACTGCGGTACCGACTGGACCAACCGCCGGTCGGAGTTCACCACCACGGCGGCCGCCCTGAAGGCGGCGACCGCCTCGAACCCGCGCAAGATCCTGTTCAACGAGTCCGCGCCGGCCGGAGCCGGCCCCGCCTCCGCCACCAAGTACCAGGCGATGGACTGGGTCCGCACCCTGGGCCAGATGTGGCGGGTCAGCCCCGACATCAGCGTCTGGCACAACACCACCCCGGTCGCCTCCGCCTGGGACTCCCCGCACGGCGCCGACTGGTACGAGGGCGGGGTGCTGCAGAACTTCGCCGACACCGTCGCGCTGGCCCGCTACAACGGCTCCGGCAACCACAACGACGCCGACATGCTGCTGATCGGCGACAACAACCAGCTCACCCCGGCCGAGCAGCGCAGCCAGTTCGCCCTGTGGTCGGCGATGGGCTCACCCCTGATGGTGAGCACCGACGTCCGGAAGATGGCCGCCGACCCGGCCGGCTACGCGTCCCAGCTGAGCATCCTCAAGAACGCCGACATCATCGCCGTCGACCAGGACACCACCGCCGGCGGCTACCTCGCCTCCCGCCAGGGCGCCGCCAACTCCTCCGGCGTCGACGTGGTCGTCAAGCCGCTCGCCGACGGCTCGCGCGCGGTCGTCGTCCTCAACAAGAACGCCTCGGCGACCAGTTACACCCTGGACCTGGCCCGGGTGGGCTTCGGCAACCTCGGCTGCACCCGCACGGCCAAGGACCTGTGGAGCCACACCACCACCGCGGTGACCGGATCGATCACCGCCACCGTCGGCGCCCACGACAACGCGATGTACACCATCGCCCCCGGCAGTTGCGGCGGCGCCGTGCCGGTCGGCCAGATCCAGGCCGCCCAGTCCGGGTTCCAGGCCTTCGCGTACTGCCTGGACGCCTACGGGGGCGCCACCGCCGGTGCGACCGTCGGCCTCTACACCTGCACCGGCAACGGCAACCAGCAGTGGCAGCGCCGCTCCGACGGCCTGATCTCCTCGCTCGCCGCACCGGGCCTGTGCGTCTCCGGTGAGACCACCGGCCTCAGGCTGCGCACCTGCAGCGGCACCGACCCCAGGCAGATCTGGACCTACACCCGGGCCGGGCAGCTCAAGGCGGACGGCAGGTGCGCCGACATCGCGGGCGGGTCGCTCACCGACATGAACGCCGCGGTCGCCACCTACGCCTGCGGCAGCTACCAGCCCAACCAGACCTGGAGCGCGCCCTTCGCCGTCCCGCCGGCGCCGTAGTACCCACCCCCGGGAGCGCGACGCCCGGTACCGCGGCCCGGGGGGCCGGGGTACCGGGCGTCGTGCCTGAGCGGACCGTCAGCCGACCGTCCAGCGCTGCAGCGCGGAGCCGGTGTCGGCCTGCTGGGTCACCACGGCGCCGTCGGTGGCGGACGCGGTGGTGAGCAGCAGGCCGCTGCGCTGCGAGGTGATCTTGTAGCCGCCGGTGGTGGCGGTGACCAGCCAGCGCTGGTTGGTTCCCCCGGTGCAGGTCCACTGGATGACCTGGCCGCCGGGGGCGGTGGAGCCGCCGCTGACGTCCATGCACAGGTGGGAGAGGCCGTTGGTGATCTGGTAGCTGCCGTCGGCCTGCGCGGTGAAGACCCAGTTCTGGTTGGTGCCCCCGTTGGGGGTCCAGGTGATGAGCTGGGTGCCGGCGCCGGTCGAGTGGTCGGGGTCGTCGAGCGCCTTGCCGGCGGCCGTCAGGGTGTGGGTGCCGCTGAGCACGGGGTTGACGGCCCAGGTGAAGGTCGTCGTGCCGGTGGCGGTGCCCGAGGAGGCGGTGACCGTGACGGTGGAGCTGCCGGCGGTGGTGGGGGTGCCGGAGATCAGGCCGGCGGCGCTGATCGCCAGGCCGGCGGGAAGGCCGGTGGCGGAGTAGGTGAGCGGCTTGCCCGCCGAGTCTGCGGCGGCGATCTGGAGCGAGACCGCGACGTTCACCTTGCCGGAGCGGTTGCCGGGGTCGGTGACGGTGACGGTCTCCGGGGCCGCGCCGACGGGGGTCAGGGTGAGGGTCTGCTCGGCGGCGGTGCGCGCGCCGCCTACGGCGTTGCCGGTCGTGTCGGTCCAGCTGCGGGCGGGGGTGGTCTCGGCGGGCCGGGCGGAGTCCGCGGACAGGCCGATCACCAGACCGCTGTAGCGGTTGACCAGCCGGTTGCCGCCCCCGCCGGGGATCACGAACCACTGCTGGCCGACGCTCGGGCCGCCCGTCCCGGCGGCGGTGACGGTGGGCTTGGCGCCCCAGGCGCGGCCCGCGGTGGTGGTGGCGTCGACCCCGAGCAGCCGGCCGGTGGCGGAGTTGACGATCCGGTAGGAGCCGTCGCCGTTGGCGGCGAACACCCAGGACTCCAGGGCGGATCCGGTGGCGGCCGGCACCGAGGTGGTGGCGGAGCCGCCGGAGACCTGGGCGAGGACGCGGCCGCCGCCGGAGATCCGGTAGGCCTTGGTCTGGTCGACCGGCGGCGCGGCCGGGGCGGCGGAGGTGACGGTGAGGTCGACGTATTCGCCGGAGGCGCCGTTCGAGCAGCCGAACGAGCAGTAGGAGCGGAAGGACTTGCCGACGATGGCGGAGCTGGTCCGGTTGGCGCTGTCGAGGAACCAGCGGTACCAGGAGGCGGTGTGGTAGCCGCCGGTGTCGCCGATCGGGTACCACTTCTGGGTGTTGAGGTCGTCGGTGGCGTAGAGGTGCTGGGGTTCGTTCCCGCTCTGGTTCACGGCCTGGGGTTCGCCGATGTACAGCCCGAGGTAGGCGTTGTAGGTGATGTCCATGACGAACAGCGGCGAGGTCGCGGGCATCGTGCCCGCCGCGATCTGCTGGGCGGCGGTGCCGGTGTTGGCCGGGTTGTACTCGCCGGCCACCGGCGTGTAGCCGGTGGTGCTGCCCGCGTCGACCGGCACCATGTTGCTCTCCAGGCCGCCCGTCCCTGGCTGGCTCCAGGCGCCGTTGTACCACTTCTGCCAGGAGCCGGGCGCCATCTTCGCGGACATCGGCGCGCGGGCCACGTGCTCGTAGAAGGCCTTCCAGCCACCGCTCTTGTCGACGATCCGCGAGCCGTAGTAGACGTAGAAGTACCCGGACGCGGTGTCCGCGTACAGCCGCTGGTCGCCGTCGCCGTAGGAGTACGTCTGGTTCGGGAACGCGGCGGTGTCACCGCGCGCGGTGCTGTACGGCGACGTGATGACGTGGTTCCTGATGGTCCAGGTCCGGCCCTGGTCGGTGGAGACGGCGTAGTCGATCGCGTCGAAGTGCAGGCCGTCCCCGAAGGGTTGCGGGGTGAACTCGTTGTGCACCAGCCCGTACCAGTCGCCGGTGTCCGGGTCGACCCAGACCCCGGCGAGGTCGCAGAAGTTCTTCTGGGAGTAGCCGGATCCGGCCGGGGCGGCGGTCGCCCCCAGGCCGGTGGGGCTGTTGTTGCACCGCCAGGTGGTGTCGTTGTTCCTGTCCGCGGGGTTGGCGGGGTTCACCGCGTTGCTGATCGCACTCGACCGGGTGGCGCTGTCGAAGTCCGTCCCCGTGAAGAAGTCCCAGTACCGGGGTTCGGTCGAGCCGTACAGGGCGGCGGACTGCTGGAAGTAGAACGTCCCGTCCTTGTCGAGGTACGGGGTCGCCTGGGTGTCGGTCGGGTGCGGGTACGGGACCGGCGACCCGACGGTGACGGTGTATCCGCCGGTGGGCGGCGTCGCGGAGGCCGGCGCGGCCACCGGGCCGGCCAGGGTCAGGACGGCCGCCGCGAGGGCTGCGGCGAACGCTCTACGCGGAGGAGAGGACACGGGGACTCCTTCTGGGGCAACGCGCCGTGGTGGGGGGCGGCGTGGGCGAGGGAGGGGGCGTACGCGCACGCCGTGGGGCTTGATGTTTCAAGCTGCTCGATTTTGTGTGAACGTGAGCAACTTTGAGCACACGTTGGCAGCAGTCACCGGCGGAGTCAAGACATCGTTCGCCTCGGGTTCGCCCGGCCCCGCCGGGAGACAGCACAACAGGGGCGCCGGGGACGCCCCCGGCGCCCCTGTCGGGTGGCGCGTTCCGCAGGCCGGGCTCAGCCCGGCCGGTGGGCGGCGAACTGCTCGAGCAGCCCCAGGGGGGCGTCGGCGGCGAAGACGACCTCGAGGCTCGCGGCCGACTCGGCGGCGGCGGACTCGCTGCGCGGGAAGAGCAGGTCCTCGTAGGCGGCGAGGGCGGCCTCGGGGTCGCCGGGGTGGGCGGCGAGGGCCCGGCCGAGTTCGGCGCCGTCGAGCATGGCGAGGTTGGCGCCCTCCCCGGCGAACGGCGACATCAGGTGCGCGGCGTCACCGAGCAGGGTGACCCCGGGCACCCGCTCCCAGCGGTGGCCGACCGGCAGGGCGTGGATCGGACGCGGCACCAGCGGCCCGTCAGCGTCGGCGACCAGCGCCCGCAGGCTCGGGTGCCACCCGGTGAAGTGCTCCAGCACGGCCGCCTTGGCGGCGGCGGGGTCGGTGAAGTCCGTGCCGTCCGTCCAGGACTCGGCGATCCGCAGCGCGGTGTGGACGTGCAGGCTGCCGTCGGGCTCGCGGTGGGCGAGGAAGCCCCTGCCCGCGCCGAGCGCGAACAGCATGCCCCCGCCGACCACGGCCGCACCGGCGGGGTGGCGGAGATCGGCGTCCAGCAGGTCGGACTCCACGAAGGAGACACCGCTGTAGCGCGGGACGGCGTCGGAGAGCAGCGGGCGGATCCGCGACCACGCACCGTCCGCGCCGACCAGCAGGCCGGTGGTGAACACGCCGCCGTCGGCGAGGGTCACCTCGTGGCGGCCGCCGCCCAGCGGGCGCGCCCCGGCGGCCTTCGCCCCCCAGCGGACGGTACCCGCGGGCAGCGCCCCGAGCAGCAGGTCACGCAGCCGGCCGCGCTCCACCTCGGGGCGGCCGCCGGAGCCGTCGTCGGACTCCTCCATCCGGACCACGGCGTGCCGGTCGAGGATCCGCATGGCCTCGCCGCCCGGGTGGACCAGGGCCCGGAACTCCTCGTACAGGCCGGCGGCGTGCAGCGCGGCCTGGCCGGACTCCTCGTGGATGTCGAGCATGCCGCCCTGCGTGCGGGCGGCGGGCGAGGCGTCGAGGTCGAACACGGCGGCCTCGATGCCGTGGACGTGCAGGACCCGGGCGAGGGTGAGTCCGCCGAGGCCCGCGCCGATGACGGCGACGGGGTGGTGCACGGTCATGGGGGGTACCTCTTCCGTCGGTTCGGGGTGCGCGGGTGCCGGCGGGTGTCGGCGGGCGGGCGCTCAGGCCTGCGGCGGCCGGGGGGTGTCCAGTGCGCCGTTGATCAGGACGTGGAAGCCCCAGCGCAGCCGGTCCTCGGGGGTGCCGGAGAGCAGGTCGGCGCCGAGCCCGGCGAGGTGCGGGTGCCGGGTGCGGGAGGCGCCGTGGAGCGCGGCGGACAGGGCGTCCCAGGAGCGCCGGTCGGCCTCGGCCTCGGCGGCGCCGTCCCGGTCGGCGTGTTCGGCCGCGGTCGCGGTGGCGTGCTGGAGCAGCAGGTCGAGCGCCCAGGCGGCGCGGTCCGCCGGGACCCCGCCCTCGTCGAGCAGGGCGAGCAGCACCTCCATCAGGTCCAGGTGGTGCACCCCGGACGGGCGCGCCACCAGCGCGGACTTGGCCAGCCCGGGCTGTTGGAACAGCACGGTGGTGTACGAGACCAGGACCCGGACCAGGCGCTCGCGCCAGTCCCCGGCCCCCTCGGCGGCGCCCAGGTCGACCGTGCCGACCAGTTCGTCGAGGATCGCCGCGTGCAGTTCGGCGGTGTTGCGGACGTACACGTAGAGCGAGGCGGGGCCGGTGTCCAGCTCCTGCGCCAGGCGGCGCATGGTGACCCGCTGGAGCCCTTCGGCCCGGGTCAGGCGGACCGCGGTCGAGATGATCCCGTCCTGGGTGAGGGCGGGTTTGGCGGGCCGCTCGCGGCGGCTCGGCCGTCCTGAGGGGTGCGCTGTCATGGATCCACGGCAACGAACATGTTCGTTACGAACAAGTTCGTCGCAGGGTGCGGCCGAAGCGGCCGGTGGCGCCGACGGTGCCCGCACAGGGCGAGGGCGGGGCCGGGACGGTCCGTCCGGACCGGGTCAGGAGTGCGCGGCCGCGCACTCCGGGTGGCCCCAGCTGCCGCCGACCTTGGTGATCTTGTCGCCCTTGGCGTACGGGCGGGTGCACGGGCAGGTGCCGGGGAACCGCGCCGAGAGGGTCGGCGCACCGCCCGAGGACTTCCGCTTCGGCGCGGCGGCACCGGACCCGGACGCCGACGGACGGCCGCCACGGGACGCCGAGGCCGGGACCGGGTCGGGGACCGGCAGGTCGGCCGAGGTGCCGCCCGCGGCCTGCTGGGTACGGGCCGCGTCGCTGGCGGCCTTGTCGGCGATCGCGTTCAGCGGGTCACCGTTCACCTGGTGGGCGGGCACGTAGACGAAGGTGACCTCGCGGCCGTCGAGCAGGGCGTCGATGCGCTGGATCAGCTCCCGGTTGGCCACCGGCTTCCCGGCCGCGGTCTTCCAGCCGTTGCGCTTCCACGCGGCGAGCCACTTGGTGGCCGCGTCCCGGGTGTAGGTGCTGTCGAGGCGGACCTCCAGCGGCACGGCGGCGTCCGTCGCGGTCAGCACCTGCTCCAGCGCCGTCAGTTCACCCACGTTGTTGGTGCTGTGCCCGAGCGGGCCGGCCTGCCAGCGCTGCGGGACCCCGGCGCTGTCCGCGACCACGTAGGCCCAGGCGGCTGGGCCCGGGTTGCCTTTGGCTGCTCCGTCACAGGCTGCGATGACTCGTTCGACCATGCATCGATCATGCCAGGCCGGAAGGGTCTCCCGGGACCACCGCCGGCGGATAGGGTCGGGCCTTCCGCCGGACCGCCGCACCCCGCCCCGGGGCACCGAGGAGCAGCCGATGACCACGCCCGACACCCGCCGACCGCAGTCCCGGTACGCCGGGCGCCGCGCCGCCTACGGGAGCGTCGCCACCCGGCTGTCCCTGCTCGGCGACCGGCGGCTCGGCGAGCTGGTGGCCGCCGCCGAACCGCTCGGCTCGGGCGTCGGCGGCCGCTGGGCACGGCTGGAGGTCGCCGGGGCGCCGGTCTTCGTCAAGCGGGTGCCGCTGACGGACCTGGAGCTGCGCCCGGAGAACGTCCGCTCGACGGCCAACCTCTTCGGGCTGCCGACGTTCTACCAGTACGGCCTGGGCTCCTCGGGCTTCGGCGCCTGGCGCGAGCTCGCCGTCCACACGATGACCACCCACTGGGTGCTCACCGAGGAGTACGAGGGCTTCCCGCTGATGTACCACTGGCGGGTGCTGCCCGACGTCCCCCCGACCGGCTTCGCCGACGTGCACGGCGGGATCGACGGGGCGGTGCGGCACTGGGAGGGTTCGGCGGCGGTGCGCGGGCGGCTGGAGGCGATCGGCCGGGCCTCCTCGAGCCTGGTGCTCTTCCTGGAGCACGTACCCCAGACCCTCGCCGCCTTCCTGGACGGACGGCGGGACGCGGCGCCGCTGCCGTGGGTGGAGGAGTCCCTGGCGCGCGGCACGGCCTTCCTGCGCTCGCGCGGGCTGGTCCACTTCGACGCCCACTTCCACAACGTCCTCACCGACGGGCAACTGCTCTACTTCGCGGACTTCGGGCTCGCCCTCAGCGCGGACTTCGAACTCTCCCCGGCCGAGGCCGGGTTCCTCGCCGGCCACCTCGCCTACGACCGCGGCCACACCTCCCGGCACCTGCTCCGCCACCACCTGCTCGCCGTCCCGGACGCCGCGGCCGGGTACGAGGAGTTCCTGCACCGCTGGCTGGCCGGCGTGCGGCCGCAGGACGTGCGGCCCGAACTCGCCGCCCTGCTCGACCGGCACGCCCCGGCCGCAGCCGTCATGAACGGGTTCCGCCGCCGGATGCTCACCGGGACGAAGCTGACGCCCTTCCCGGCCGCCGAGCTCGAACGCGCCCTGACCCCTGCGTAGTTGCCGGGCCGGGGCCCCGCGACCGCCACCGCCGTGGTGCAGCGCCCGGTCACCGCGGCCGCGCTCGGGGGGGCCACCACCGTCGACCCGCCCGCGTCGGTCCCCGAGCGTCCGGGCTGCAGCTCAGGGCCCGGGTCCGGGCCCGACTCGCGGTCCGGCTCAGGGCAGCGTGAGGATGCGGGGGCCGTCCTCGGTGATGGCGATGGTGTGCTCGATGTGGGCGGCCCGGCTGCCGTCGGCGGTGCGCAGGGTCCAGCCGTCGGGGTCGGTGCGGTACTCGTCGCGCCCTCCGGCCATCAGCATCGGTTCGACCGCGAGGGTGAGACCGTGGCGCAGCGGGAAGCCGCGGCCGGGCCGGCCGCGGTTGGGCACGTGCGGGTCCTCGTGCATCCGCCGCCCGATGCCGTGGCCGCCGAAGTCGGCCGGCATCCCGCAGCCGGCCTCGCGGGCGACCGCGCCGATGGCGTGGGAGATGTCGCCGATCCGGCGGCCGACGGTGGCGGCGGCGATGCCGGCGTCCAGCGCCCGCCGGGTGGCGGCGATCAGGGCCAGGTCGGCGGGGCGGGGGGTGCCGACGGTGAAGCTGATCGCGGCGTCGCCGGTCCAGCCGTCGAGTTCGGCTCCGCAGTCGACGCTGACCAGGTCGCCGTCGCGCAGCCGGTAGTCGCCGGGGATGCCGTGCACGAGGGCGTCGTTCACCGAGGCGCAGATCACGGCCGGGAACGGGCTCGGCGCGAAGGCGGGCCGGTAGCCGAGGAACGGGGAGCGCGCCCCGGCCCCGGCGAGGACGTCGCGGGCCGCCGCGTCGAGTTCGCGCAGGCCGACCCCGACGGCCGCCGCGGCGCGGGCGGCGGCCAGTGCCCGGGCCACGACGCGTCCGGCTTCCCGCATCGCCTCCAATGCCGTGTCGGTCTTGATCTCCACCATCTGCCGTGACTCCTCGCGAGGCGATGTGACCCAATACTTATACCGGTATTAGTATCACGGTCATGGTGAGAGTTCCGTTGAGTCCGCAGGAACGGCAGCGCGGGGAGCGCTTCGGGAGCCTGCTGCGCCGGGCCCGTGGCGAGCGCAGCATGGCCGACGTGGCGGCAGCCGCCGGGGTGTCCGCGGAGACGCTCCGCAAGATCGAGACCGGCCGGGCGCCGACCCCGGCGTTCTTCACCGTGGCCGCCCTCGCCCACGCGCTGCAGCTGTCCCTGGACGAACTGGCGGCGGCCTGCGCGGAGGCCGCCGACGGCGCCGAGGGGTGCGAGGAGGCGCTCTCGGCGTGACCGCCCGGCCGCTCGCCGCCGGACCGGTGCCGGTCAGGGCCGGACGATCAGGTCCTCGATCCGCTGGGCGGGCCGCAGCAGTTCGAACCGTACGGTGCCGTCGTCGGCGACGGTGGCGCCGTGGACCGCGGGCTCGGGCAGGCTGTTGTAGTGGTACGGGGTGGAGAAGCAGTAGGCCCCGGTGTCGAGCAGCGCCACCAGGTCGCCGGGTGCGAGCAGGGGCAGCGGGCGGGCCCTGGCGATCAGGTCCCCGGCGAAGCAGCACGGCCCGGCGATGTCCTGGACGACCGGCGGACCGGTCCTGGCCGTGCCGGTGGGGTCGTGCGCGCTGATCCGCAGCGGCCAGGTGTCCGGCAGGAACACCGTCCGCGCGGCGACCTGCGCCCCGGCGTGGGTGATCGCGATGGGCCGGCCGCCGGCGGTCTTGGTGTACTCGACGTACGCGGCGGTGAAGCCGTTCTTGGCGAGCAGGGCCCGCCCGAACTCGGTGATCAGCCGGTACCCGCCGTCGAACAGGGCCGGGACGCGGGCCCGCAGACAGGCCACGTACTCGTCGAACCCGGGTGACGTCCGGTCGTCGTCGAAGTTGACCGGCAGTCCCCCGCCGAGGTCGAGGCCGGCCACCCGGTGCGGGCCGAGTTGGCGGTTGACCCGGTCGGCGAAGGCGGCGGCCCTGCCGATGCCGTCGGCGATGAGCTCCAGCGGGCAGCCCTGGGAGCCGACGTGCGCGTGCACCCAGGTGAGCCAGGGCCACTGCCGGAAGGCGTGCAGCAGCCGTTCGGCGTTCCCCTCGTCGTCCAGGGCGATGCCGAACTTGGCGGTGGCGGTCGCGGTGCTCGTCGCCGCGATGGACCCGGTGCCGACCTGCGGGTTGACCCGGACGCCGATCCGGGAGCGGGTGGGCAGGGTGGTGAGGATCGCGGCGATCCGGTCCAGTTCCTGGAAGCCGTCCGCGTTGACGGCGACGCCCAGCGCCAGCGCCCGGCGGAGCTCGGGGCGGGTCTTGGCCGGGGAGTCGAGGACGATCCGTTCGGGCGCGAACCCGGCCGCGAGCGCCTGGGCGAGTTCGCCGGGGCCGGCCACCTCGCAGCCCATGCCGAGGCGGCGCAGCCGTGCCAGCACGGGGACCAGGCAGTTCGCCTTGGCGGCGAAGGTGTGGGTGACGGCGGCCGGGTCCGGGAAGGCGCGGTGCAGGGCGGCGACGCTCGCCGCGACGCCGTCCAGGTCGACGAAGGCCGCCAGTACCGCGTCCTCGGGGTGCAGCAGTCCCCGGCGGACGGCCGCGCGCAGGACCAGTTCACGCCGTTCGGCCGCCTGGAAGCCGGTCATGGGTGCCACTCCGCTGGTCGTCGGACGGCGCCGGGAGCCCGTCCCGGGCCGTACCACCAGCCTGCCAGCGACCGGACCGCCCCGCCGCCGACACCGCGGCCCGCCCGGTACGGAACGCCCGGAACGCCGGCGACCCGGCACCCACGCGGGGTGCCGGGTCGCCGGTCGGGCGCGGGGGTCCGGGTGATCAGACCGCCGGGGCCGGGTAGGTCGGGTACTCGACGCCGGAGACGTACTGCACGACCCGGATGACCTGGCACGAGTAGCCGAACTCGTTGTCGTACCACAGGTAGAGGATCGCGTTGTCGCCGTCGACCTTGGTCGCGCCGGCGTCGACGATCGAGGCGTGCCGCGAGCCGATGAAGTCGCTGGAGACCGCGTCGGGGGCGGTGATGAAGTCGATCTGGCGCTTGAGCGGCGAGGTCAGCGAGACGTTGCGGAGGTGGTCGAGGACCTCCTCGCGGGTGGTCTCGCGGGCCAGCTGCAGGTTGAGGATGGCGATCGAGACGTCCGGCACCGGGACGCGGATCGAGCTGCCGGTGATGGTCGCCTTCAGGTCGGGCAGCGCCTTGGCGACGGCGGAGGCCGCGCCGGTCTCGGTGATGACCATGTTCAGCGCCGCCGACCGGCCGCGCCGGTCGGAGCTGTGGTAGTTGTCCAGCAGGTTCTGGTCGTTGGTGTACGAGTGGACGGTCTCCACGTGGCCGCGCAGGACGCCGTACTCGTCCGCCATCGCCTTCAGCGGCGGGACGATCGCGTTGGTGGTGCAGGACGCGCAGGAGAGGATCTGCTCGTCCGGCTTGATGGTGTCGTGGTTGACGCCGTGCACGATGTTGGGCACGTCGCCCTTGCCCGGGGCGGTCAGCACGACCTTGGCGATACCGGGGCGCAGGTGCTTGGACAGGCCCTCGCGGTCGCGCCAGCGGCCGGTGTTGTCGATGAGGATGGCGTCGTCGATGCCGTACGCCGTGTAGTCGACCGTGGTCGGGTCGTCCGAGTAGATCACGGTGATCTCGTGGCCGTTGGCGACGATCTTGTTGTTCGCCTCGTCGACGGTGATCGTGCCGTGGAACTGGCCGTGGATGGAGTCACGCCGCAGCAGCGAGGCGCGCTTCACCAGGTCCTCACCACCGCTGTTGCGCACCACGATGGCGCGCAGCCGCAGGCCGTTGCCGGAGCCGGCCTTCTCGATCAGCAGGCGGGCCAGCAGGCGGCCGATCCGGCCGAAGCCGTACAGCACGACGTCGCGCGAGTCGCGGCGCTCCAGCTTGTTGGCGGCGGTGGCACCGGCGACGGCGCCGGCGGTGAACTCCTCGACGCTCAGGCCGTGGTCGCCGGCCTTGTAGGTCGCGGCCAGCATGCCGATGTCGATCTGGGAAGGGCCGAGGTCCAGCGCGGTGAGCGCCTGGAGGAAGGGCATGGTCTCGGTGACCGAGAGCTCCTCGCCGGCGATCTGGCGGGCGAAGCGGTGGGTCTTGAGAATGCTGACGACCGACTTGTTGACCAAAGAACGGCTGTGCAGCAGGACGGTGACGTCCCTCTCCCGGTGCAGCCTGCCGATGATCGGAATCATCGACTCCGCGATCTCCTCGCGGTTCTTCCAGTCCGTGAACACGTCCTCATTGACAGTCACAAGTTCATCTTTCGAGTTAGGCGACGTTTACATATTAGCTTTCGGCCATCGCGCCCACTCGCCCGGACCCTCCTGAGCAGCGAGGTCTCCGCCACACCCGGGACCGGGCCGGTCCCGGGCCCGCGCCGCCCGGCCGGTTCGGGCCCGTCCGTACGGGCCCGAACCGCCGCGTCCCGCCGGACCGCCGCGTCCCGCTACGGGACCGGCTGCGGCTGGGTCACGCAGTGCACGCCTCCGCCGCCCGCGCCGAGGCTGTCGATGTTGAGCTGCTCGATCGCCCGGCCCGGGAAGAGCCCCGCCAGCGTCGCCCTGGCGGCGGTGTCGGCCCTGGTGTCGCCGAACTGGGCGCAGATGACCGCGCCGTTGCACAGGTAGTAGTTGGCGTAGGAGCCGACGAAGTTCGGGTCGGAGGAGCGGATCAGGTTGTAGTCGGGGCCCTGGATCCGGGAGACGGTGAGCGGGTGGCCCTGGGCGTCCGTCGAGGTGGACAGCGTCTGGTACTGCTGGCGCTCGTCGTTGGACCAGACGTCGGTGTCGGCCGGCAGCGGCGCCTGGACCACGGCGGTGGCGTCGGCGAGGAAGCGGGAGGTCGCGTCGACGTGGTCGCCGGTGATGTCCTGGCCGCTCACCCCGGGGAACCAGATGACCTTGGTCGCGCCGTAGGCGGTGCGCATCGCGGCCTCGATCTGGGCGAGCGTCTTGCTGCCGTTGCGGCGGGAGTCGAGCAGGCTGCTCCTGGTCGCCATCAGCAGGCCGTCGCCGTCGGTCTCGATGGCGCCGCCCTCCCCCACGAACCCGGCCGCGGTGAAGGGCACCCCGGCGTAGGCCGCCACCTTGGCCGCGACCAGCGCGTCCTTGGCGTGGGTCTGCCGGTTGCCCCAGCCGTTGAAGTTCAGGCCGACGGCGTCCAGTCCGCCGGCGCCGTTGGTCCGGAACACCGGGCCGGAGTCGCGCATCCAGCAGTCGTCCACCGGGATGGTCCCGATGACGGTGACGGCGGAACCGCACGCGGACCGCGCCTTGCTGACGCTGGCGGAGTTGGCGCACATGATGACCGGCTCGTACTTCGCGACGGCCCTGGCGATCAGCGCGATGTCGGCCTGGACGCCGGCGAGTTGGCGGCCCCAGATGGCCGAGCTGTCGGGCCAGGCCATCCAGGTCCTGGTGTGCGGGACGGTGTCGATCGGGACCGCGTAGCCGGCGGCCACCGCGGGCCCGGCGGGCGCGCCGGCCGGCTGCGGCCGGCGTTCGGCGGCGTGCGCGGGGGCGCCGCCGAGTGCGGCGGCGCCCGCGGCGCCCGCGAGGGTGAGCCCGGCGGCCGTGAGGAAGTTCCTGCGGCCGATGCCGTGCGTGGGCGTTCCGAGGGATGAGACGTGCTGGTCGTGCTCGTTCATGTCCGGCCTCCCGTCACCGGCCGGGTGGACCTGCCCACCCGGTCGAGGAGGAACGTATTCCTGACCGAGCGCTCGGTCAATATATCCGGCACCAACTCCCCTGGGTCCGCCCCACGGACGGTCAGGAACCGCCCGCAGCAAGCGAGTTCGGCCGGACCTGGGAGCCGGAGGGCGGGAGCGGACCAGGGGCGCGGGCCGGACCGGTGGGGGGAGCCGCGGGGCTCCGGCCCGGCCCGCGCCGTGCGGGCTACGGGACCGGCTGCGGCTGGGTGACGCAGTGGATCCCGCCGCCGCCGGCGCCGACGGAGTCGATGTTGAGCTGCTCGATCACCCGGCCCGGGAACAGGCTCTGCAGGGTGGCCTTGGCGGCGGCGTCCGCCTTGGCGTCGCCGAACTGGGCGGAGATGACCGCGCCGTTGCAGACGTAGTAGTTGGCGTAGGAGCCGACGAAGTTGGCGTTGGTCGAGCGGATCACGTTGTAGTCCGGGCCACCGATCTTGGTGACGGCGAACGCGTGGCCCGCGGCGTCGGTGGCCGCGGCCAGCACCTTGTACTGGTTGATCTCGTCGTTGTACCAGCCGTCCTTCACGTCCTTGGCGTTGGGCTGCTGGACCAGCCCCTTGCCGACCTCCAGGAAGCGGCTGGTGGCGTCCACGTGGTCACGGGTGATGTCGCCGGAGTCGATGTACCCGTCGAACCAGATCACCTTCGAGGCGCCGTAGGCCGCGCACATCGCGGCCTCGGCCTGGACCTGGGTCATGCTGCCGTTGCGGGCGGGGTCGAGGATGCTGCTGCGGGTGGCCATCAGGGTGCCGGCGCCGTCGGCCTCGATCGCGCCGCCCTCGGCGCAGAAGCCGGCCGCCGGGGTGAAGGTGACGCCGGCGTACTCGGCGACCAGCCTGGCGACCTGGGCGTCCTTGGCGTGGGTCTGCTTGTTGCCCCAGCCGTTGAAGTTCAGGCCGATGGCGTCCAGCCCGCCGGCGCCGTTGGTGCGGAACACCGGGCCGGAGTCGCGCATCCAGCAGTCGTCCACCGGGATGGAGCTGATCACCGTCACGTTGGCGGCGTTGCAGGCCTTCTTGGCGGCCGCGGCGCTGGCGGGGTTGGCGCACATGATGACCGGCTCGTACTTGGCGATGGTGTTGGCGATCAGCGCGATGTTGGCCTGGATCCCGGCGAGCGAGGTGCCGCCGCGGCCGCCGCCGCTGCCCCAGATCGCCGTCGAGTCGGGCCAGGCCATCCAGGTGCGGGTGTGCCGGACGGTGTCGATCGGGACCCGGAAGGTGCCGGTGCCGCCCGTGGGGGTGGGGGTCGGCGTGGGGGTCGGGGTGCCGCAGCCGGGGGTGTCGGCGCGGGCGACCTGGGAGGTGCCGCTGTTCGCCGCCCAGACCACGCCGACGGCGGTCAGTCCCGCCGCCGCCAGGACCCGGCGCCGGCCCAGCACCGGCATCCCGCCTCTGCCGGCCGGGGTCGAGGTCTCCGCTGCTACCTGCTCGTTCATCTGCTCAGCCTCCGCGTGGGGGAACCGGCGGAACCGACCGCCGATGGGTGGGAAAGCTATAACTGACCAAGCGCTCGGTCAATACTTTGCGCGAGGCCGTTGCCGGCCCGTTCCGGCGCCGCGCCCGCCGCCCGGCGCCGCGGCATCGTCCCTGCTCAGCCGTGGGCGGGTGGACCCCGCCGCCCCGGCGGGGGCGCCGGAGCGGCCGCCGCCGAAGGCTCGTCCGTACCCGACCGCCGGGCCGGTCCGCACCTGCCGGCGCGATCGGCGCGGACCCGGCGGCCCGGCCCGCGCGGCCGGTTTCTCCGTACGGGATCCACCGGGTCCGGCCGACTCGTTACAGTTCGCGGGTGGCTACAGGTACCAGTGACCCCCGATCCCTGCCCGTCCCGGCGGAGCGGCCGGCCGGCCGCACGCGCGCGTCCGCGAAGGGCGAGCAGACCCGGGCCCGCCTGATCGCGGCGGCCCGGACCCTGCTGGCGGGCGACGGCAGCGTCCCGTTCACCACCCGCAACGTGGCGGCCGCGGGCGGGGTCACCCACGGCATGTGCCATTACCACTTCCAGGACCGGACCGACCTAATCCTGGCCGTCATCGAGTCCATCCGGCCGGAGTGGATCACCCCCCTGGAGCGGGCGGTCGACGCCCCGGGCGGCTTCGCCGAACGGGCCGAGCGGGTGATCGGCCTGCTGACCCAGCCGGAGGGCGCCGACCTGTCGCGCCTGCACTCGGCGCTGCACTGGTTCGCGCTCAACGACGAGCGGGTGCGGGCCGGGCTGGCCGAGGAGTACCGCCGGTGGCGGGCCTGCTTCGTCGCCCTGTTCCAGGTGCTCGCGGACGAGCGCGGCGGCGGGATCGACCCGCGCCCGCTCGGCGAGGCGGCCGCCGCGGCCGTGGACGGGCTCGCCGCCATCGAGTCGCTGGACCCCGAGGTCGACGGCGCCGCGGCGGTGCGCGCGCTGGTGCACGGACTGGCCGCCACCGCCGGCGCGTGAGCCCGCACCCTGCGGGAGGTCAGGCCGCGGCGGCCACCGGCTGCTGCTGGGTCGAGCAGTGGATCCCGCCGCCGCCCGCGGCGATGGCGTCGATCGGGACCTGGACCACCTCCCGGTCCGGGTGCAGGTCGGCGAGGACCCCGGCGGCCCGGTCGTCGGCGGCCCGGTCGCCGAACTTCGGCATGATCACCCCGCCGTTGACCACGTAGTAGTTGAGGTAGGTCGCCAGGAAGTCGTCGCCGCGACCGGTGATCATCGTGAAGTCGGGCTCGGTCAGCTCGACGATCCGCAGCTTGCGGCCCTTCGCGTCGGTCGCGCCCTGCAGCACCTGGAGCGCCTGGTCGGACGCGGTGGACCAGATGTCCGGCGGGGTGTCCGGGCCGGGGCGGTGCAGGACCACCACGCCCGGCTCGGCGAACCGGGCCAGCGCGTCGATGTGGCAGTCGGTGATGTCCTTGCCCGCGACGCCCTGGAACCAGATCACCCGGCGGACGCCGA
Source organism: Kitasatospora sp. NEAU-CNBT7 (assembly GCF_057220535.1). Classification (NCBI taxonomy): domain Bacteria; kingdom Bacillati; phylum Actinomycetota; class Actinomycetes; order Kitasatosporales; family Streptomycetaceae; genus Kitasatospora; species Kitasatospora sp. NEAU-CNBT7. The sequence continues at coordinate 116,644 of NZ_JBXQQB010000016.1, forward strand.
GCAGCGCCTCGAGGTCCGCCTCGATCTGCTCGCGGCTGCGGCCGGGGTTGCGGTTGGGGTTGACCAGCGAGCTCTCGGTGGCCATCAGGGTGCCCTCGCCGTCGACCTCCAGCGCCCCGCCCTCGGCGGTCAGCGGCGCCTGGATGCGCCGGATCCCGTACCGGTCGAGCAGTGTGCGGGCGACCTGGCCGTCGGCGTCGTGGGTCTGCTTGCCGCCCCAGCCGTTGAAGTTGAAGTCCACCCCGGCCAGGCCGGACGCGCCGGTGACGAAGGTCGGGCCGGTGTCGCGCGCCCACAGGTCGTCCACCTGGAGGTCGATCACCTCCACGCCCGAACCGGCCAGCTGCCGGGCCCCGGCGCTCTGGTCGGGGCGCGCCATCAGCACCACCGGCTCGAACCGGGCGACCGCCTGGGCGACCCGGGCGATGTCCTGCCGGACGGCGCCCAGCTGGTCGCCCCACACCTCCTCGAGGGCCGGCCAGGCCATGAAGGTCCGGGTGTGCGGCTGCCACTCCGCCGGCATGGCGAAGGCGGTGGCCGGGGCGGGCGAGGGGGTGTCGGTGGGCCCCGCCGGGCCCACCGACGGTCCTTCGGACGGCGCGGACGTGGTGGACGATCCGCAGCCGTCGAGCAGGGCCGCGGCCGCGAGGGCCGCGCCCGAGCGCAGCAGCGTCCTGCGGGTGAGGTCGAGCCGACTCATGCGGGCCCCCTGACGGTGCGCACACCTGGATGATTCGGGTGATTCCCGATGGTATGCGGCAGGTGGCCCGGGCGCCGGGCGGCCCGCACCCCGGTACGGGCCGCCCGGGGCGGGTCACAGCGCCCGGCGCGCGGCGGCGATGCTCCGCGGGTCCCAGCCGGGCCTGGGGACGGAGTCCAGCAGCAGCCGGGTGTACGCGTGGCGGGGCCGGGCCAGCACCTCGGCGGTCGGGCCGGACTCCACGATCTTCCCCTGGCGCATCACCACCACCTCGTCGGTGACGCAGCGCACCACGCCGAGGTCGTGGGTGATGAACAGGTAGCCGATCCCGGTCTCGGTCCGGATGTCGGAGAGCAGGTTGAGGATCTGCGCCTGCACCGACACGTCGAGCGCGGCGACCGCCTCGTCGAGGACGAGCACGGCCGGCTCCACCGCCAGCGCGCGGGCGATGGCGACCCGCTGGCGCTGCCCGCCGGACAGCTGCCGGGGCAGGGCGGCGGCCTCCCGGCTGCCGAGGCCGACCTGGTCGAGCAGTTCGGTGATCCGCCGCGCGTGGTCGGTGCCCGGGAAGTGCAGCCGCAGGGTCTCCCGCAGGACGGTGCCGACCGGCATCCGGGGGTCCAGCGAGAGGTAGGGGTCCTGGAAGACCATCTGCACCTCGCGGGCCCGGGCCAGGCGCTGGGCCCGGCCCCGGCCCCGCTCGGTGCGGTCCCGCCGGTGGACCAGGACCCGGCCGGAGTCGGCGCTCTCCAGGCCGACGATGATCCGCGCGGTGGTGGTCTTGCCCGAGCCGGACTCGCCGACGATGCCCAGCGACCTGCCCTCGGCGAGGGTGAAGGTCACGTCGTCCACCGCCCGGACGCTCCCGTACGAGCGGTGCAGGCCCAGCACCTCGAGGACGGTCTTCCTCATCGACGGCTCTCCCTCCGGCCGGGTCGCGGGGGTGCTCCCGGTGGCTGTGCTACGCATCGGCGCGGCTCCCCTCGGCGGTCCGGTCGCTGTGGTGGCAGGCCACCCGGCGGGCGGGCTCGCCCGGCACCGGCAGCAGGGCGGGGGCCTGCTGGCTGCACAGGTAGGTCGCCAGCGGGCAGCGGGCGGCGAACGGGCAGCCGGTCAGTTCCTCCCGCAGCCCCGGCGGGCGGCCCTCGATGGCGGCGAGCCGGCCCTGCGGGGCCTCCAGCCGCGGGGTCGAGTTCAGCAGGGCCGCCGTGTAGGGGTGGCGCGGGCGCTCGAAGAGGGCTCCGGCCGGGCCGGTCTCGGCGATCCGTCCGGCGTACATCACGTACACCCGGTCGCTGATCGCGGCGGCGAGGCCGAGGTCGTGGGTGACGAACAGCAGTCCGGTGCCGAACCGTTCCCGCAGGTCGCCGAGGAGGGCCACCACCTCCGCCTGGGTGGTGACGTCGAGGGCGGTGGTGGGTTCGTCGGCGAGGATCAGCGCCGGGTCGCCCATCAGGGCGGCCGCGATCATGACGCGCTGGAGCATGCCGCCGGACAGCTGGCCCGGGTGGCGCCGCAGCACGGAGCCGGTCAGGCCGACCGCCTCCAGCATCTCCACGGCCCGGTCGGTCGCCGCCTGCGCGCCGGTGCCGGTGTTCAGGCGCACGCTCTCGGTGAGGAAGTCCCCGATCCGGCGGAGCGGGTTGATGGCCGCCCGCGGGTCCTGGAAGATCATCGCCGCGGTGTTGGTGCGCAGCCGGCGCAGCTGCTCGGGGGTCATGGTGAGGACGTCCTCGCCGTTGACCCGGACGCTGCCCTCGGTGGCGGCGCCCTTCGGCAGCAGGCCGAGGACGCTGCGCGAGGTGAGGCTCTTGCCGGAGCCGGACTCGCCGACCAGGGCGACGGTCTCGCGGGCGTCGACGGTGAGGTCGACGCCGGCCAGCACGGGCCGGGCGGTGTCGGGCAGGCGCAGCCGGTACGCCTGGATGTCGAGGGTGGTCATCGGTCCCTCCTGGCGACCTGGTCGGCCCAGCGTTCGCCGACGACGTTGAAGGCGACGACGGTCAGCACGATGGCGGCGCAGGGCAGGACCGCGGAGAGCGGGTAGCCGAGCTGGATGGCGGACTGGCCGTCGAAGACCATCCGGCCCCAGTCGGGTGTCAGCGCGGGGACGCCGAGGCCGAGGAAGGAGAGGCCGGCCAGGTCGATCAGGGCGTAGCCGAAGTTGACGGTGGACTGGGCGAGCACGACGGGGGCGATGCCCGGGATCACGTGGCGCAGGCAGATCTGCAGGCCGGAGTGGCCCTGGACCTGGTACGCCTCGACGTAGGGGCGGCGGCGTTCGGCGAGCACCAGGGAGCGGGTGAGGCGGCTGACGTACGGCAGGTAGGCGATGGCGAGTGCGATGACGGGGGCGAGCAGGCCCTCGCCGTACACGGAGACGATCAGGATCGCCAGCAGCATGCCGGGGAAGGCGAAGACCAGCTCGGTGCTGCGGGAGAGCACGGAGTCCAGCCAGCCGCCGCGCCAGGCGGCCGCGACGCCGACGGCGACGCCGGCCAGGGTGGAGAAGGCGACCACGCCGAGCGGTCCGAGCAGGGAGGTGCGGGCGCCGATGAGCAGCCGGGAGAGGGTGTCGCGGCCGGAGGCGTCGACGCCGAGCAGGTGGTCGGCGGACGGCCCGGCGAGGGCGTTGCCGAGGTCCACGCTGTTGGGGTCGTACGGTGCGAGCCAGGGGGCGAGGAGGGCGGCCAGCACGACCAGGGCGACGAAGCCGAGGCAGAGCCGTTGCAGGGGTGCGCGGGTGGTGCGGATCCGGGCCAGGCCGGGTCTGCGCAGGACGGTGGTGCTCATGCGGGGGACCTCCTGGCCCCGAGGGTGACCGTGGGGTCGACCAGCGGGTGCAGCAGGTCGACGACCAGGTTCACCGTCATGAACAGCCCCACCATGATCAGGGAGATGGCCTGCACGGTCGGGAAGTCCTTGGTGGTGGTGGACAGTTCGAGGAGCTGGCCGATGCCGCCGACGCTGAACGCGGACTCCACCAGGACGGTGCAGACCAGCAGGGTGGAGACGATCAGGCCGCCGGTGGTGAGCACCGTGCCGAGCGCGTTGCGGAACACGTGCCGGCGGATCACCTGGTGCGGGGAGACGCCGCGGCTGCGGGCCACCGTGACGTGTTCCTGGCCGAGCACCTCCAGCATCGCGGCGCGGGTGACCCGGGCGAGCATGCCGATCAGGTACAGGGCCAGGGCGACGGCGGGCAGGGTCAGGTGCCACAGCAGGTCGCCGAGGCCCTCGCCGGTGCCGCCGGTGGGGAACCAGCCGAGCCTGACCGCGAACAGGCCCTGGAGCAGGACCGCCGCGACGAAGGACGGCGTGCCGAGCGCGAAGGTGGTGGTGACCAGGATGGTCGAGTCGGTGGCGCCGCCGCGGACGGCGCCGATCCAGCCGAGCAGCAGGCCGAGCGCGACCACCAGGACCAGGGCCATGGTGACCAGCAGCAGGGTGGCGGGCAGCCGGTCGGCGAGCAGCCGGGAGACGTCGGTGCGGTAGGTGATCGAGCGGCCGAAGTCGCCGTGCAGGATCTGGCCGGTCCAGCGCAGGTACTGGAGCAGGAACGGCTCGTCCAGGTGGTACTGGGCGTTGATCGCCTTCAGTGCCTCCGGGGAGGCGGAGCGGCCGGAGAGCAGGAAGCTGGCCGGGCTGCCCGGTGCCAGGTACATCGCACCGAAGATCACGAACGAGGCGCCGAACAGGGTGGCGGCCATCTCGGCCAGCCGGCGTGCGGCGAATCTCAGGAAGCTCACCGGGCCGCACCCACGTCCGCGGCCCACGGGTAGTACATGTAGGAGATCGTGGTGGGCGCGCCGGTGATCCGCTTGTTCAGGAAGACGGCGGTCGGCCACTCGGCGACCGGGATCCAGAGCAGCTGCCGGGAGGCGGTCTGCTGGAGCTTGGCCTCGACGGCGTACCGCTGGGCCGGGTCGGAGGCGTTGGTGGCCTGCTTGACCAGGTCGTCGTAGGCGGGGTCGCTGTAGGAGGCGAAGTTCTGGTAGGCGCCGGTCTTGAAGTTGGCCAGCAGGTCCAGCGGGTCGGTGATGGAGTCGTAGTAGGTCTCGGGGAACATGTCGATGCCCTGGCGGGCCTCGGCCGAGGTGAACAGCGAGGTGAAGGCGTTGGGCGCGATGGTCTTCAGCTGGACGTCGAGTCCGATGCTCGTCCCGGCGGCCTGGACGGCGGTGGCCAGCAGGGAGACGTCCTGGCCGATCGGGCTGGTGGCGACGGTGATGGTCTTGCCGGTGGCCCCGGCCTCCTTGATCAGGGCCTTGGCCCGGTCGAGGTCGGGGGTGGTGGGGGTGAGCCCTTCGAAGGCGCTCCGGCGGACGTCCTCGGGTGCGCCCGCCCAGGCGGCGCGGGTGGTGAGGGAGCCGGTGACGCTGCCGGCGCCGCCGAGGCCGGCCTTGACGAAGCCGGCGCGGTCGAGTGCCAGGGACAGCGCCTGGCGGACCCGGACGTCGCCGAGCACGCCCTGCATGTTGGTGACGTTGACGTTGACGGTGCTGAGGCCCTCGCCGAAGGAGAGGGTGCCGACGCCGCTGGTGCGCAGCCGGTCGTAGCTCTCGGTGGGGATCAGGTAGCCGCCGTCCGCCTCTCCGCTGATCATGGCGTTGACCCGGGCCGAGGGGTCGGTGAGGAAGCGGAACTCCGCCTTGGCGGACTTGGCCTTGGTGCCCCAGTAGCCGTCGAAGCGGCGCAGTTCGATGGACTGGCCCTTGTTCCAGGCGCCGAGCTCGAACGGGCCGGTGCAGTCCAGGCTGCCGCTGGTGCCGTAGTCCTTGCCCGCCGCCTCGACCCCGGCCTGCGAGGCCACCGCGCCGGCGGCGGTGGCCATGTACTGGTTGAACTGCGAGTCGGGCTGGGTGAGCTTGACGGTGACCTGCAGCGGGCCGGTCCTGGTGATGGTGCTGACGTTCTGGAACTGCTGGGCCCAGGCCGCGGCGTTGTCGGGGTTCATCTGCCGGCCGAGGCTGTAGACCACGTCGTCGGCGGTCATCACGCTGCCGTCGTGGAAGTGGACGCCGGGACGCAGGTCGTAGACCCAGGTGGTCGGGTCCGGGTTGGTGGCCTTCTCGGCCAGCCCCGGGGCGAGGGTCAGCTGCGGGGTCCACCGCATCAGGCTCTCGCAGACGTTGGAGAGGATGGTGTTCTGCGGGTAGTCGAACGCCGAGATGTAGTCGAGCGTGGGGGGCTCGGCGTACAGCGCCCAGGTGAAGGAGTCGATCGGGCCCTTGGCCGCCGGGGTGTCGGCGGACAGGGTGAACCCGGTGCCGTCGGCGCCGCCGCCGCTCTTCGGCGGTCCGGCGCAGGCCGCGACCAGGGTGAAGGCGGCGAGGGCGGCGGCGGGCAGGGCCAGCCGGCGGACGGTCGGCCGGTGGGCGGCCGGACGGCGGTGCGGGGCTCTGCGGGCTCTTGCCCCGTCCTGGGGGTCCGTCATCGGTGTTCTCTCTTCCGTGCTCACGGGGGTGGCGAGGAGGTGGTCAGCGTCCTGCGGGTCGGTGGGGGCGCAGGGGCGCGGGGGTGGTCCCGGACCGGGTGGCGGTGCGGAAGGTCACACCGCGGGTCGGGCGGCCGGCACCTGCTGGGTGATGCAGTGGACACCGCCGCCGCCGTAGGCGATCACCCGGGAACGGACACCGACGACCTTGCGGCCGGGCAGGGCGGCCGCGAGCACGGCCAGGGCTCCCTCGTCCTCGGGCACGTCGGCGACCGGGACGACGACGCCACCGTTGGCGATGTAGAAGTTGAGGTAGCCTACCTCGGTCTCCTTGCCGTTGACCTGCACGAACGCACTCTGCGGCAGCTCCAGGACCTCCAGCTTGCGGCCCTGGGCGTCGACGGCGGCCGCCAGCACCTCGCGGTTGGCCCGCATCCGCTCGAAGTCGGGGTGGGCGGGGTCGGAGGGCAGCTGGACGACGACCTTGCCGGGGGCGACGAAGGCGCAGACGCCGTCGACGTGGCCGTCGGTCTCGGTGTCCAGCAGGCCGCCGTACGGCAGCCAGATGACCGTGGTGACGCCGAGCTTGGCGATCAGCTCGGCCTCGATCTCGGCCTTGCTCATCCCGGGGTTGCGGTTGGGGTTGAGCAGGCACTGCTCGGTGGTGATCAGCGTGCCCTCGCCGTCGACGGTGATCGCGCCGCCCTCCAGGATCATCCGGGAGTCGATCCGTTCGACGCCGAGCCGCTCGAGCAGGGCGGCGGCGATCCTGTCGTCGGTGTCGAAGGGGTGGTGCTTCTGGCCCCAGGCGTTGAACCGGAAGTCGACGCCGGCGCGCTCGCCGTCCGGGCCGAGGACGAAGATCGGGCCGGAGTCGCGGAACCAGGAGTCGTCCAGCGGAAGCTCCACCACCTCGACGCCCTCGCCGCACAGGGCGCGGGCCTCCTCGCCCTGGCCGGGACGGGCGACCATGGTCACCGGCTCGAACTCCGAGATCGCCCGGGCGACCTGCGCGTACTCGCGCTTGATTTCCTCGAAGGTCTCGCCCCACAGCTCGACCCTGGTGGGCCAGGCCATCAGGCAGCCCTCGTGCTCGGTCCACTCGGCGGGCATGCGGAAGGTCATGGTGTTCTCCTGTGCGGGTGTGCGCGGGTTGCGCGTACGGGGGTGTGCGGGGCGGGCCGGCCGAAGGCGGCGCGGGGTTGGGTGGAGTCGGGCGCGGGTCAGCCGGCGGGCGGCACGGCGGGCTGCGACTGGGTGGCGCAGTGGATGCCACCGCCGCCGCCCGCGACCGCGTCGATGTCGAGCTGGACGATGTCGCGTCCGGGGTAGGCGGCCCGGAGCACCGCGGAGGCGGCGGCGTCGGCCTCGGGGTGGCCGAACTGCGGTACCAGGACGGCGCCGTTGGCGACGTAGAAGTTGGTGTAGCTGGCCAGGAACTCCTTGCCGCCGCCGCGGATCCGGCCCGGGTCGGGACAGGACAGCTCGGTGACGGTGAGGGAGCGGCCGCGGGCGTCGGTGGCGCCGCGCAGGACGTCCCTGGCCTGCTCGTAGACCGCCACCCACGCGGCGTCGGCGCCGGGGGCGGGCCGGTCGAGGATGACCTGGCCGGGAGCGGTGAAGCGGGCCAGGTAGTCGACGTGCGCGTCGGTGATGTCCTGGCCGGCCAGGCCCGGGATCCAGATCACCTTGTCGATCCCGAGCGAGGACCTGAGGGCCGCCTCGACCTGGTCCCGGGTGGCGCCCGGGTTGCGGTTGGCGTTGACCAGGGAGCTCTCGGTGGCCAGCAGGGTGCCCTGGCCGTCGGTCTCCAGTGCGCCGCCCTCGCCGGTGAACGGGGCGCGGATCCGGTCGATGCCGTACCGGTCCAGCAGCACCGCGGCGGCCTCGGCGTCGTTGGCGAACGGCTGGGCGTACCGGGTGCCGGTCTTGCCCCAGCCGTTGAAGTTGGTGTCCACGCCGGCGATGGCACCGGGGCCGACCACGAAGGTCGGACCGAAGTCGCGGATCCACAGGTCGTCGTTGGCGATCTCCAGCACGTCGATCGGGTGGTACGCGCCCGGGCCGCAGGCGTCGCGGGCGTCCGCGGCCTGGGCGGGGCGGGCCAGCAGCACGACCGGTTCGTAGCGCGAGATCGCGTGGGCGATGTTCGCGATGTCGCGCCGGACGGCGCCGAGCCGGTCGCGCCAGACGGAGGAGAGCGCCGGCCAGGCCATGAAGGTGCGGTCGTGCCGGTCGTGCTCGGCCGGCATCCGCAGGGCGGTGGCGGCCGGGCCGGCCGACTCGGCCCGCGCGGTCGCGGGCAGGCCCGCACCGAGCGCGATCAGGGGCGCAGCGGCGGCGCCGAGCCGGAGAACGGTTCGGCGGGACGGGGCTGGCGTGTTCATGGGACTCCCTGGAGGGTGCTGGGAGGTGTGGTGTGCCACGCATCCTGCCCCCAACTGAAAATTCAGTCAATACTCTCGCCCACCTGAACCGCCCCGCCCGGCACCAGGAGGGCCACACACCGCCGGGGGCACCATCGGACCGACCCGAACACCCGTCACTGAGCTGGGACATCACTGCGTACCCACCGCCGAAGCAGCCCTGAGAATTCGATCAGGAAATCTGCTCCACAGCGCCCTGCCAGCCGGTAGAGTGATCGCTCGTGTCGGACCGTCGAACAGAGATACTCAGAGCGGCCACCCGCGTCATCACGCGGCGTGGGGTGCGCGGGCTACGCGTGGGGGAACTGGCAGCCGAGGCGGGGGTGTCGACCTCGCTGATCTACTACCACTTCACCGACCGGGCCGGGATCCTGCGCCAGACGCTGGAGTTCATCAGCGACCGCGCGGACCGGTACACCGCGGAACGCGACCCCGCCGCACCGTCCGACAGCCCGCGGGCCGAACTCGAACAGGTCCTGCTGCTGGAGCTCCAGGACACCGCCGAGGTACGGGAGAACAGCACCGCCTGGGGTGAACTGAGGGCCAGCGCGGTCTTCGAACCGGACCTGCGCGAGGAGCTCGCCAAGGCCACCCACACCTGGGTCCACGAGATCGCCGAGCTGCTCGGCCGCGCCCACCCCGCCGGGACGGCACCGGCCCACGCAGCCTCGGCCGAACGCCTCACCTCCCTGCTCGAAGGCCTCAGCGTCCGCTGGCTCAGCGGCTCCCTCCCGCTCGACCACGCCCGCCGCCTGCTGCGCGACGCCATCGACGCCGAGCTGCGCCCGCTCTGACCCCACCCGCAGGGCCGACCCCGCCGGGGCCGGCCCTGCGGCCGTCCGGTCACGTCCGAGCTATTGACTGAATTTTCAGTCAATGCGACAGTGGTCGCCATACCCCCATGAACCCACCCTCCGACACCGCGCACCCCGTCGCACTCCGCCCGGCCCGGCCCACCGCATCACAGCAGGCCGAACCGCACCGTCACCCCGGGTCCATGGGCACCCCGCACGATCGCCCCGACGCGCGACGCCTCACCGCCGGACGCCTCGACGCGACGCCGGGGCCGGCCCTCCCCGCAGGGCGAAGTCCAGGAGACTGGGAGCACCTTCCGATGCTTGCACACCTGCTCGACCCGCCGGTCGAGGCTCCGCCCGGATTCCGGTTCGACATCCGCCCGGCGGCCACGCCCGCCGGGGTGGGCGCCGTGCGGCGGCTGCTGCGCGACGCCCTGGCCGCCGCCGGGGCCGACCCCGACACACCGTGCCTGCTGCTGTCGGAGCTGCTGACCAACGCCGTGCTGCACGGCGCGGCGGCCTCGGTGGTGATGGAGCTGCGCGACGGCCGGGTGCTGATCGTGGTCGCCGACCACTCCCCCGCCCCGGTCGAGCGGCTGCCCGAGAGCACCGTACGGACCGGCGGCCGTGGTCTGGCCCTGGTCGAGGCGCTGGCCGACGCCTGGGGGGTCGCGCCCTTCGGCGCCTGCGGCAAGGCCGTCTGGGCCTCCGTCACCGCCGCTTGACGCCCCCCGCCCCCACCCCCGCCCCCACCCGCACGACCTGAAAGGTCCGGTGACCCACCCATGCTCCGCAACGGATTCGAACCCTGGCACCTCCTCATCGTGGTGGCCGTGGTCGTCCTGCTGTTCGGTTCGAAGAAGCTGCCCGAGATGGCCCGCGGCCTCGGCCGGTCCCTGCGCATCCTGAAGGCCGAGACGGCCGCGCTGCGCGAGGACGGCCCCGAGCCGGAGCCCGGCGCCGCACCCGCGGCGTCCCCGGACCGGGTCACGCCGACGGTCGCACCTCCCCCGCCGTCCCGGGCCGACTGACCGCGACGCCGCCCGCGCGGCGGCCCGACAGCAGGAGGGGGCAGGCACCTCGGTGCCTGCCCCCTCCCTCGTGTCCCTCGTGCGCCCGTGGAGCGGCCCTTCCGCCGGGCCGGCTCCACGGGCGCGTCCCGCCCTCAGCCGGCCGCGGGGGTCCCGGGCTGGTCGTGGGTCGAGCAGTGGATGCCGCCGCCGCCCGACGCGATGTTGTCGATCTTGAGGGGGACGATGTCCCGCCCCGGGAAGTGCTCCCGCAGGATCCCCCGGGCCCGGTCGTCGGCCGCCGCGTCACCGAAGCGCGGCATGAACAGCGACTTGTTGGCGACGTAGAAGTTGATGTACGAGGAGACGAAGGCGTCCCCGCGCCCGGTGATCCGGTCCGGGTCCGGCTGGGGCAGCTCGATCACCTGCAGGGGCTTGCCGGCCGCGTCCGTGGCGTCCTTCAGCACCTCCTTGGCCTGCGCCGCGGACCGCGACCAGACGTCGTCGGGCGCCCCGGGGAACGGCTGGTCCAGCAGCACCACGCCGGGCGCCGCGAACCGCACCAGGCAGTCGACGTGGGCGTCCGTGATGTCCTGGTCCCTGACCCCGGCGAACCAGATCACCTTGGTCACGCCCAGCGCCGCCTTGAGCTCGGCCTCGATCTCGTCCCGCGACCGGCCGGGGTTGCGGCGCTCGTTGACCACCGAGCTCTCGGTGACCAGCAGCGTCCCCTGGCCGTCGGTCTCGAACGACCCGCCCTCGGCGACCAGCGGCGTGGTCACCCGCCCGAGGCCGTACCGGGCGAGCAGCGCACCGGCCAGCGCGGTGTCGTTGCCGTGCTCCTTCTGCTTGTTCCCCCAGCCGCTGAAGTTGAGGTCGACGCCCTTCAGGGTCCCCGAGTCCTCGACGAACACCGGTACGGTGTCCCGCGCCCACAGGTCGTCCACCGGCAGCGGGACGACCTCCACGCCGTCCCCGCAGGCCCGCTGCGCCGCGTCGGCCTGCGCGGGCCGCGCGAACATCACCACCGGCTCGTAGCCGGCGACGGCGCGGGCCAGACCGGCGATGTCCTGCCGGACGTCGGGAAGTTGGCTGTCCCAGATGCCGGCCGACGCCGGCCAGGACATGAAGGTCCGCGCGTGGCTCTCCCACTCCGCGCCGAACCGGCGGCCGGGCGTCGCCCCCTGACCCGCCGTCGGCGCCTCGGGCGCCGCGTCGTCCTCACCCGACGGCGAGCACGCGACACCCCCCAGGGTCAGCAGGCCGACGCCGGCGGCGGCGCGCAGCACGGTTCGGCGGGACGGGGAGAAAGCGGTCACGACACACTCCGGTGGGAAGGGGACAGCGGGCTCGTCAGGGGCGCCGGGCCGAAGGCCGTCGGCCCGAAGGCGGTCGGCCCGAAGGCGGTCGGCCCGAAGGCGGTCGGCCCGAAGGCGGTCGGCCCGAAGGCGGTCGGCCCGACGGCCCCGGGGCGCGGGCCGGGGGCGCGGCCCCGGGGCGTTCGGGTACGAGGAACGGTGCTACGGCAGCGGCTCGTGCATGGTCGAGCAGTGGATGCCGCCGCCGCCGGCCATCAGCCGGTCGACGTCGAGCTGGACGACCTCGCGGTCGGGGAACGCCGCGGCCAGCGCGCGGCGGGCCGCGGCGTCCTTGGCCTGGTCGCCGAACTGCGCGGTGATGACACCGCCGTTGACGAGGTGGAAGTTGAGGTACGAGTCGACGAACTTCGGGTCCTTGGACCGTACGGTGTCGGGGCCGTCGATCCGGATGACCTGGAGGCGGCGGCCCCGGGCGTCGGTGGCGCGCGAGAGGATGTCGAACTGCTGACGGGCGTCACGGGCCCAGACGTCGTTGCGGTCGGCCGGGGGCAGCTGCACCATGACCACGCCGGGCCGGACGAACCGGGAGGTGACGTCGATGTGGTCGTCGGTGATGTCCTCGCCCTTGATACCCGGCACCCAGATCATCCGGTCGGCGCCGTAGGCGTGCAGCACCGCGTCCTCGATCTCGTCGCGGCTCATGCCGCGGTTGCGGTTCTTGTTGACGAGGCTGCTCTCGGTGGCCATCACGGTGCCGTCGCCGTCCGTCTCGACGGCTCCGCCCTCGCCGACGAAGTCCGCCCTGGTGAAGCGGAGCCGGTTGCGGTCGGCGATGGTGCGGGCGACGTCGGCGTCGTAGGCGTGGGTCTGCTTGTTGCCCCAGCCGTTGAAGTTGAGGCCGACGGCGTCCAGGCCGCCGTAGCCGTCGCGCCGGAAGACCGGGGCGATGTCCCGCATCCACAGGTCGTCGGTGGCGACCGCCTCCGTCACGGTGACCCCGGGCCCGCACCAGGCCCGGGCGTCCGCGGCCGTGTCGGCGTCCGGGGCGCACAGCACCACCGGCTCGAACTGGGCGATCGTCCGGGCGATCAGCGCGATGTCCTGCTGGACACCGGCGAGCTGGCGGCCCCAGACGGACTTGCGGGACGGCCAGGACATCCAGGTCCGGGCGTGCGGTACGTCGTCCGCCGGGACCCACCAGCGCGGAAGCGGCGCGGCGGAGGCCGGTGCGCCCGACGCGACCGGCCCCAGGGCGAGGCCTGCCGCGCCCGCGCCCGCCGCGCCCAGGACGGAGCGCCGGGAGGGGCGGGCGCCGAAGAGGCGGTCGACGAAGGAGCTTCCTGCGGTGCGGTGGTCGTTCATGTGGGTCTCCAGATCAAGTATCGCGTCCGGCGGGCGGGACCTGCGCGTCGCCGTGCCCACACTGTCGCATTGACTGAAAATTCAGTCAAGAATGTGATCATCAGGCTCCCCCGCAGGATCCGCGGTCGGCGCCGACACACCACTGCCCCCGCCGGTCGGCCGGCGGGGGCAGGGAGAGGGCGGGCGGGAGCGCCGCGGCGGGCGCCGGTTCAGCCGGCGAGCCGCGCCAGTTCGCCGTCGATCGCGCCCGCCATCAGCTCGCGCGCGTGGGCGAGCGGGAGACTGCCGCTGAGCCAGCGCACGCTCAGCCCCTCCAGCAGCGCGGTCAGGCGCTCGGCGGAACCGGCGAGGGCGGCGGCGCCGCTCATCGGCCGCACCTGGCCCAGCAGTTCGGCGATCTCCTGGACCCAGACCAGGGTGGCCCTGGCCAGGTCCTCGCGCAGCTCGGGCTCGAACACCGCACTGGCCCGCAGCTCGCCCCAGGCCGTGCTGTTCTCCCGCACCTCGGGGGTGTCCTGGAACTCCAGCAGCAGGGTCTGCTCCAGCTCCCCCCTGGCGTCCAGCGGCGGACCGTCGGCCTGGCGCTCGGTGGTGTACCGCTCGGCGCGGTCGCTGATGAACTCCATGGTCGCCCGCAGGATGCCGGTGCGGTCCTTGAAGTGGTAGTAGATCAGCGCCGTGGAGACACCCGCCTCGGCGGCCAGCTCCTCCACGCGCAGCCCGCGGACTCCGCGCCGGGCGATGACCCGCGCGGCCGCTTCCATGATCGAGGTTCTCCGGTCAGCCACGAGGCACCACCCTACCCGGGGTCCCGGGCAGGACCGAACCCCATTCCTGACTGAAATTACAGTCGGGTAGGGTGCCGGGCAGGGCGGCCGCTTCCCGGGCCGGGCCCGCCCGTACGCCGGCCGCTCCCCCACGAGCCCGTTCACCGGTGCCGACCCCCACCCCGCCCCCGACCGCTGGAGAGCCATCGTGACCACCGGAGACCGCGGGTTCCCGCCTCCCCCGACCTTCCAGCCGCTGTCCGGGGACGATCCCCGGGAGGTCGGCGGCTACCGGTTGGTGGCACGGCTGGGCGTCGGCGGGATGGGGCGGGTCTACCTGTCGTACACCCGGGGCGGGCGGCCGGTGGCGCTCAAGGTGGTCCGGCCGGAGCTGGCGCAGGACGCGGAGTTCCGGCACCGGTTCGCCCAGGAGGTGGCCAGCGCCCGGCGCATCCACGGGCTGTTCACCGCCCAGGTGGTCGACTCCGGCGTCGACGACCCGCTGCCCTGGCTGGCCACCGCCTACGTGGCGGGCCCCTCGCTGCAGCAGGTGGTCCACCGGTTCGGTCCGCTCCCGGAGCGGACCGTGCTGCTGATCGTCGCCGGCATCGCCGAGGCCCTCCAGGCGGTCCACGCCACCGGTGTCGTCCACCGCGACCTCAAACCCGGCAACGTCCTGATCGCCGCCGACGGCCCGCGCGTCATCGACTTCGGCATCGCCCGGGCCGCCGACACCAGCGCGCTCACCTCGACCGGCCTGCGGATCGGCTCACCCGGCTTCATGGCACCCGAACAGGTGCTCGGCCGGCCCGCCACCCCGGCCACCGACGTCTTCGCCCTCGGCGCCCTCGCCGTCCACATCAGCGCGGGCGCGCCGCCGTTCGGCGACGGCCCGGAATCCGCCACCCTGTACCGGGCGGTCCACGAGGAACCGGACCTCTCCCGGGTGCCGGCCGCCCTGCGCGGGCTGCTGCTCGGCTGCCTGGCCAAGGACCCGGAGCAGCGGCCCGGCACCGACCGGATCATCGAGGCCGCCCGCGACCACCCCGCCGTCGGCGGCCACCTCCGGTTCACCGAGGACTGGCTGCCGCAGCAGGTCAGCACCGACCTCCTGCACCGCGCCGACCTGCCCACCACACCGGCCGGGCCCGCCACCACCCTCGACCCCCTCGGCGTCCTCGGCATCCTCGGCAGCGGCCGGCCCGACCCGGCGGAGGCGCGTACCGCGCTCGTGCCCCGCCCGCTCCCGGCCCCGGCACCGGCACCGGCCCCGGCCCCGACGGCGGTGCTGGCAGCCCACCCGGGCGACGCCCCCCTCCCCGGCGGCACGCCGCTGCCGTCCGACGGGCCGTCCGGCCGGGCCGGGCGGCGCGGGGGCGCCGGGCGCGGGCGGACGGCGCTGACCGTGACGGCCGCCCTGCTGGCCGGTGCCGCGGCGGCCGTCCTGCTGCTCCCCCCGCTGCTCGGCGACGACGAGGCGGACGCCGAAGCCGACGGCGGCCCGACCGCAGCCGGCTCGGCCCCGGCCACGGCGCCGCCCACCGCCTCCGCGGCACCGGTCCCCGGCCCCACGTCCACGCCCACCCCGGGCGCGGCCACCGGGTACACAGCCGTCTACACGGGCACCGAGCTGACCTCGCCCGACCCCTCCTACGAGTTCGACCTCAAGGCCGGCCGGGTCGCGCCGCAGGAGAACGCCACCTGGTACCTCGGCCGCAGCGCCACCGAGTTCTTCGTCCCCGAGGACAGCGACACCTACATCGCCGCCGACGGCCCGCTGACCCCCGACGACTGCGTCAAGGGCGTGGAGAGCCGGCCAGCCGCCGCGCTGCCGTTCAGCACCCTGCGCGGCGGCCGGGCCTTCTGCGTCCGGGCCCGGGCCGGCGGCGACATCGCCGTCGTACGGGTGCTCGACGCCTCCCCCGACGAAGGGCCGGTCCGGATCTCCCTCGGCCTCTACCGCCGGACCGGCTGACCGGCCGCCCCGTCGGGATCCGCGCCGGGGCCAACGTCCGGCCCCTCGAGGAAGAGCGCCGCGAGCCGGGGCAGGTGACGCCGCGCCGCCCGGTCGTCCTCGGGGTCCCAGCGGGGCCCGGTCGGCTCCACCGGGCGGGTCACACCGGTCGTACCAGTCACACCGGTCGCACCGGTCACGTCGTTTGCACCGGTCGCACCGCGCAGGGCGGCCGCCACCGCCGTACGCAGGGACTCCGACTCGCCCGCGGCCCTCCGGTAGGCCTGCGCCACCAGGTGGTCCAGTGGCTCGAAGCCGATCCAGCCGCCCTCGTCGCGGCTCATCCGGACCACCACGGGCAGGGCGGCCAGGGAGTCGGGGTCGGCCACGGCACGGGTGAAGGTCTCCCGGCCGAGCAGGATCAGTCCGTCCCGGAAGTCCGTGAAACCGTCGTCCCCGCAGCCGCCCTCGATCAGGTGGGCGGCGTTCCACAGCGGCCCCCGGTACGCCGAACCGGCCACCTCGGCCGCCCGCACCCGGAAGCCGACGATCTCCACCGGTGCCAGCCCGGCGAGCACCTCCACCAGCGCCGCGGGGAGCGGGTCGTCGGGCGGATCCCGGTCATCGGCACGGTCCCCGGCCAGGGCGCGGGCCCGCTCGATCAGGGCCCACCAGTCATCGCTCTCCATGGCCGCCGAGCCTAGGGCCGCACGGTGACAGGCCCCCGGAGCGACCGGGACGGATCGGAACGGGCCCCGGAGTCCCCGGCGCGGCGCCCGGGGAGCCCCGGTGCGACCGCGTCCCGCCCGGTTCAGCGCCGGAACCTGCCGGTCAGCACCTGCCACCAGCCGCGCCGCTGCCGCGGTACGGCGGCGGGCGGGGCGGCTGGGGCCGCCGTCTGCCGGACGTAGAGCGGCGGGGGCGGCGGTGTCGACGGGGTGAGGAGGTCGCCGGGCCCGGTCGCCGCCGGCCGTTCGGCCGTCCGGGGCGAGAACTGCACCGGCAGCTCGACCAGGTGGCGGGACAGCCAGGCCGAGGTCCAGGTCAACTCGTCCTTGTCGATGGCGAGTTGCAGGTCCGGCAGGCGGGTCAGCAGGATGTCGATCCCGGTGTCCGCGATGGCCCGGCCGATGTCCTGGCCGGGGCACTCGTGCGGTCCCCCGCCGAAGGCCAGGTGCGAGCGGTTGCCGTGGAGCGGCTTCGACAGGTCGGGGCGGACCGCCGGGTCGACGTTCCCGGCCGCGAGGCCGAGCAGCAGCATGTCGCCCGCCTTGATCTGCTGGCCGCCGAGTTCGGTGTCGCCGGTCGCCCACCGGCCCGCGACCAGCGACATCGGCGCCGAGTCCCACAGGACCTGGTCGAGCGCGTCGGGCAGCGTCATGTGGCCGCCGGACAGGTCGGCGCGGAACCGCCGGTCGGTGAGGACGAGCTTCAGGGTGTCCGCGATCAGGTTGACGGTGGTCTCGTTCGCGGCGAGCAGCACCACCCGCAGGTGTTCCAGCACCTCGTCATCGGTGAGCCCGGCACCGTGCTGCATCAGCCAGGACACCAGGTCGGGGCCGGGGGTGACGCGCTTGCGTTCGATGGTCCGGCGCAGGGTCGCCACCACGTAGTCGTTGCTCGCGATGGCGGTCTCGGTGCCCTTCATCAGGTCCCGGGCGGCGTCCACCAGCCGGGGCCCGTACTCGTCGGGCATCCCGACGACCTGCGTCATCACCAGCATCGGCAGGCACTCGGCGAACTGGGCCACCAGCTCGGCCCGGCCGGTCGGCCCGAACTCCTGGATCAGCTGGTCGGCGAAGCGGGTGACGTAGCGGCGGATCCCGCGCCGGTCGAAGCGGTTCAGGCTGTCGGTGACCGCCGCGCGCAGCCGCCGGTGCTCCTCGCCGTCCGCGAACACGCACAGCGGCTGCCAGGCGATCACCGGCATCAGCGGCGAGTCCGCCGTCACCAGGCCCTGCTGGAACGCCGTCCAGCGCCGGGAGTCCCGGGAGAATCGCGAGGGCGTGCGCATCGCGGTGAGGTTGGCGGTGTGCCCGAGGATCAGCCAGGCCGGCAGGTCGCCGTGGAGCAGGACCGGCGCCACCTCCCCGTGCTCGGCCCGCAGCTTCTCGTACAGGGCCGCGGGGTCGGCCTCGGCCTCCGGCCCGTACAGGCGCCGCAGCCCCTCGGCGGCCAGGCCGTGGGCGGGGCAGCCGGGCGGTGGTCCGGAAGGGCCGGTGGAGCCGTCGTCAGGGAAGGGGGTGGTCACGTCATCTCCGGGGTGGGCGCGAGGCGGTCGTGGTGGTCGGCACGGCTGGGCCCCGGAGGCGCACGGGTCCGCGCCCGGCGTACGGCGGGGAGGGGGTGGGCCGGGCCGGGTTCCGCGTGGCCGAGGTTCAGAGCACGCTCCTGATCGAACGTCAGATCATCTGCGGTGCGGCCGACTTGCCCGTCCGCACCGCCGGCGCCGTCGCGGCGCCCGGGCACCAGGGTTGCCCCATCCCGGCCTCCCGCACCCCGGTCCGCAACCGAGTTCGCCCATCAGGGGGGCGCGCGGGCAGAACCGCCCCCCGGCCCGGAGCCCCTGTGCTACCCGCGCAACCGGCTGCCCCACCCGCCCCGGCGGGCCGGCGCTCGCCGCCACTCAGCGGGGAGCCACTCCGATCGGGTCGCCACGCTGCAGGCCCGCCGCAGGTCCGCCCCGGGTCCGACAATCTGGGGGTGGCCCCGGCGGGTCGGGCGGCGGGGTGCGGGGGCTGTGGCAGGCTACGCCCATGGCAGGCGGAACCGGTGGGCCGAAGGCGGCGGGAGGCGCGACCCTCGTCCTGGCGACGCTGGCCGCCGGGCAGTTCCTGATGGCCCTGGACAGTTCCGTCATGAACGTCTCGATCGCCACCGTGGCCGAGGACGTGGGCACCACGGTGAGCGGGCTGCAGGGCGCGATCACGGCGTACACGCTGGTGATGGCGATGTTCATGATCACCGGCGGCAAGGTCGGTGCGCTGATCGGCCGCAAGCGGGCGTTCACGCTCGGCTGCGTGATCTACGGGGCCGGATCCGGCACCACGGCCCTCGCCCCGAACCTGCCGGTGCTGCTGGTCGGCTGGTCGCTGCTGGAGGGGATCGGCGCGGCGCTGATCCTGCCCGCGATCGTGGCGCTGGTGGCCGGCAACTTCACCGTGGAGCGCCGCCCGGCCGCGTACGGCCTGGTCACCGCCGCGGGTGCGGTCGCCGTCGCGCTCGGGCCGCTGATCGGGGGCGTGGCGACGACGTACTTCTCCTGGCGCTGGGTGTTCGCCGGCGAGGTCATCGTGGTGCTCGGCATCCTCGCGCTGGCGCGCCGGGTCTCGGACGCCCCACCGGCCCGGCGCCCGCACATCGACATCCCCGGCGCCCTGCTGTCCGCGGCCGGGATCGGGCTGTTCGTCCTCGGTGTGCTGCGCTCCAGCGAGTGGGGCTGGTTCGTGCCGAAGCCGGACGCGCCGTCCTGGCTCGGGGTCTCCGCGGTGGTCTGGCTGATGCTCGGCGGCCTGTTCCTGAGCTGGCTCTTCCTGCGCTGGGAGAACCGCCTCGCCGAGCGGGGCGCGGAGCCGCTGGTCGATCCGGCGCTGCTGCACAACCGCCAGCTGACCGGCGGTCTGACGATGTTCTTCTTCCAGTACCTGGTGCAGATGGGTGTCTTCTTCGTCGTCCCGCTCTACCTCTCGGTGGCGCTCGGCCTCTCCGCGCTGATGACCGGCGTGCGGATCCTGCCGCTGTCGCTCACCCTGCTGGCGGCCGCGGTCCTCATCCCGAAGCTGCTCCCCGACGTCTCGCCGCGGCGGGTGGTGCGCAGCGGGATCCTGGCGATGCTGGCCGGGGCGGTGGTGCTGCTGGCGGCGCTGGACGCGGACGCGGGTGCGGAGATCGTCACCCTTCCGCTGCTGCTGATCGGGTTCGGC
This sequence comes from Kitasatospora sp. NEAU-CNBT7, assembly GCF_057220535.1. NCBI lineage: Bacteria > Bacillati > Actinomycetota > Actinomycetes > Kitasatosporales > Streptomycetaceae > Kitasatospora > Kitasatospora sp. NEAU-CNBT7. The sequence goes on from NZ_JBXQQB010000016.1 coordinate 136,339, forward strand.
ATGGGGGCGCTCGCCTCCCAGCTCGGGTCGGTCACGGTGTCGGCGGTGCCGGACTCGCAGAGCGCGGAGGTCGGTGGTGTGCAGAACACGGTCACCAACCTCGGGGCCTCGATCGGTACCGCGCTGGCCGGTTCGATCATGATCGCGGCGCTGACCACGTCCTTCCTCACCACCGTCGAGGCGAGCCCGGCGATCCCGTCCGAGGTCAAGAGCCGGGCCGGGGTGGAGCTGTCGGGCGGCGCGCCGTTCCTGTCGGACGCCCAGCTCACGGCCGCGCTCGACGACGCGGGTGCCGACACCGCGGTGACGCAGGCGGTGCTCGACGCGAACGCGGACGCCCGGCTCGACGGTCTGCGGGCCGCACTCGGCGTCCTCGCGCTGGCCGGGCTGACGGCGCTGTTCTTCACCCAGCGCATCCCCGCCACCCAGCCGCGCTCGGCGATCCCGCCGCCCCGGACCGGCAGCGCGTCCGACGCCGCCTGAGCGCCCGGGGCGGGTCCCGCCAGTGGCGTCGGAGCGGCGCCCGGTGCCCGGTGGCCGGTGCCCGGTGCCCGGTGCCCGGTGCCCGGTGGCCGGTGCCCGGTGCCCGGTGCCCGGTGGCCTGTGCTCGGTGGCCTGTGCTCGGTGCCCGGTGCCCTGTTACGCGTCCGGCCGGGCCGCCGCCCGCAGGAGCGCCCTGACCCGGCGCTCCACGAGGACCGGGACGAAGGTCCTGATCCTGGCCGCGCGCAGTTCCTGGTAGGCGGTGGCGACGAGGGCGGCGACGGTGGCCGGGGCCACCGAGGGGTGGGCGGTGGTCAGGCGGCCGGCGAGCCGGTCCACTGCCTCCTGGTCCGCGGGGTGCAGACCGCCGGCGCGTAGCGGGCCCGCGCTCCCCCGGCCCGCCGGGTCCTGGGCGGGTGCGAGGACGGGTGCGGGTGCCGTCGGGGGTTCGTGGGCGGCGCCCGTGCGCGTCCGGTGGCCGGCCGTGGGGGCTGGCGCGGTAAGGGTCACCACGGCGACCCGTCCTTCGGGCCCGGTCGTGTCGTGGCAGGCCAGGACGAGCAGGCCGGCGTCGGCCAGGCTCCTCAGCGCCGTCTCCAGGGCGGCGGGGTCGGTCCGCAGGGCGGCGGCCGCGGCTCCGAGCGGGAAGGCGGCGCTCCGGGCGAGGTGCTGGTGCGGGTCGGCCACCAGGTCGACCAGCAGCCCCGCGGCGAGCCGCCCGCCCGGGAGCTCCCGGGCCTGCCGGGCCCACTCGACCGCCCAGTTCTCCAGCGCCAGCGACTGCACCGGCCCACGCCCTTCCCACTCGGTTCCGGCGGGGGCCGTCCGCGGGTCCCACGGCCGCGCGGCCCCCGGTTCCCAGCATTCTGCGGCAGCCGGGCGCCCGGCGCGTGAGCGACGCGCACGCCCGTTCGCGCGCCCCAGCCACTCGGCCGTCGGCCGGTCCCGCCGGCTCGGTGAGCGGGCGCGGCGGGGGCGGGGGTGATCCGTGGTGGCCGTCCGGACCGCGGTCGTCCGCCGGGCGGCCCCGGCCGGGCGGCAGCACCCCGCGGGCGGCCGGCGGCGGCCCGTTCCGGGTGGCCAACTCCCCGGGAAATCAAGGGCGTCGGCAACGCTTCACCCCATCGACATCCGGCCCACCGCCGGACGACACTTGACCACCCGATAGTCCCAGGGCCCTCAAAGTTGTCTGGCCATTTGGAGTCCCGGTGTCACCTCTCACCCGCCGTACCTTCCTCGGCTCCGCCGCCGCCCTCGGCGCGGCCATGGGTCTGGAGTCCCTGCCCGGCACCGCCGCCGACGCGGCGGCCGCCACCACGGGGACGATCATCGACGTCAAGCACGTCGTGGTCCTGATGCAGGAGAACCGCAGCTTCGACCACTACTTCGGCGCGATGAAGGGCGTGCGCGGCTTCGGGGACCGCACCGCCCTCCAGATCGCGGGCGGCACCAGCGTCTTCAACCAGCCGAACGGCAGCGGCCGGCAGTACCCGTGGCAGCTCAGCAAGACCAACACCTGGTGGTGGGGCGTCAGCGGCGAGCAGCTCGCCCAGTGCGACGGCTCGCTGGACCACTCCTGGTCGACCCAGCACCAGGCGTGGAACAACGGGAAGATGGACTCCTGGATCGCGGCCAAGGGCTCGGACCGCACCATGGGCTTCATGGCGCGCGAGGACATCCCGTTCCACTACGCGCTCGCCGACGCCTACACGATCTGCGACGCCTACCACTGCTCGATCCTGTCGGCGACCGGGCCCAACCGCACCTACCTGTGGTCCGGCACGATCGACCCGGGCGGGACGGCGGGCGGCCCGGCCTGGGACGGCGGCGACGAGAAGGGCCTGCGCTGGCAGACCTACGCCGAGGCCCTGCAGAACGCCGGAGTGAGCTGGAAGGTCTACCAGAACGCCTCCGACAACTACGGGGACAACGCGCTCGCCTACTTCGACCAGTTCACCGGCGCCCCGGGTTCCAGCCCGCTCGCGCAGCGCGGCATGGGGTCCGTGCCGAGCACCGGGTCGACCCCGGACGACATCGCGGCCGCGATCCGGGCCGACGCCGTGGCGGGCCGGCTGCCGCAGGTCTCCTGGGTGGTGTCCAACCAGCTGTTCTCCGAGCACCCCGACGGCCCGCCGGAGAACGGCGCGCACTTCGTGAACCTGGTCGTCCAGGCGCTGGCCGCCGACCCGGCCACCTTCAACTCCACCGTGCTGTTCCTCAACTACGACGAGAACGACGGCTTCTTCGACCACGTCCCGCCGCCCGCCGCGCCCGCCGGCACCGCCGGGGAGTTCTACAACGGCACCAACATCGGCCTGGGCTTCCGGGTCCCGATGATCATCGCCTCGCCGTGGACCCGCGGCGGCTGGGTGGACTCGCGGGTGTACGACCACACCAGCGTCATCCGCTTCCTGGAGACCTGGACCGCCGCCCTGGGCACCCCGGCGGTCTGCCCGAACATCAGCACCTGGCGCCGGCAGGTCTGCGGCGACCTCACCGGCGCCTTCGACTTCGCCAATCCGGTCTACGGCGTGCCGGCGCTGCCCGACACCAGTGCGACGATCAGCCAGGCCACCGCCAACACGATGATCAACCCCAGTCCCGGCACCAACGCGATGCCGGTCCAGGAGGCGGGCACCAAGCCCGCCCGGGCCCTGCCGTACCAGCCCAACGCCTGGGTGGACCGGATCGAGTACAACGCGAACAACCAGATCCTGCTCTGGCTCGACCTGGCCAACCAGGGTCCGCAGGCCACCGCCTGGGCCCACTACTCGGTCCACGCCAACGCGTACCGCAGCGGCGGCCCCTGGCAGTACACGGTGGCCCCGCACAGCGCCGCGACCGGCGCGGACGGCAGCACCAGCGACTTCTTCAACATCGGCGCCAACTACGGCAACGGGCAGTACGACCTGACCGTGCTCGGCCCCAACCGCTTCCTGCGCCGCTTCGCCGGCAACGCGACCACCGCCGGCAAGGCCGTCGAGGCCTCCACCTCCTACGCGCCCGCGCCGGACACCGGCAAGCAGGCGCTCTGGTTCAAGCTGACCAACACCGGGACCACCGCCGTCACCTTCACCGTCACCTCGAACAACTACCGCTCCGGGACCTGGACGTACCAGGTCGCGGCGGGCGCCACGGTGTCCGACTACTTCAACGCCGTCACCATCGCGCACGGCTGGTACGACTTCACCGTCACCGTCAGCAGCGACGCCGCCTGGAGCCGCCGGGCCACCGGCCACATCGAGACCGGTGCCCCCGGCGTCAGCGGCTGACCGGCCGGCCCGGCGCGCCCGTCGCCGCCTGCCGCAGGAGTGGCGGGCGGCGGCGGGCGTGGCAGGCTGGACTGCGGGGCGCGGCCCCGGCCGCGCCCGCTGCCGAGCACCACGGAGGCACCGGTGAAGGACCTGAAGTTCGAACAGAAGCAGTCGCTGTCGCGGACCGAGGCGGCCGACCAGCTCTCGGCCCTCGCCGACGCGCTGCGGCGCGGGGGCAATGCCGAGTTGGAGCTCGGCCCGGGGGTGCTGAGCTTCCGGATCCCCGACGACCTGCGCGGCGAGATCGAGGTGGAGGTCGGCGACGGGGAGGTCGAGCTGGAGATCGAGTTCAAGTGGTCGACCGCCCCGGCCGGCGGGAGCACGCCGTAGCGGCGGCCGGCGGCGGCCGGGCCGGGGACGGCCCGCACCGGCCGGCGCAACGCGCGGATCGGGCCCGCCGCGAGCAGCATGGAAGCGAAGCACGAAGCGGAGCTTCCCGGCCCGCGGCGGACGCGGGCCGGCCCTCGGGGACGAGCCCTGGAGGCCCCTGACATGTCGAGGAAGTCGGCAATCGCCGTACCCGGTCTGACCTGGCGCTCCCCGCGGGAGCGCGCCGACGACGGCCGGGCGGCCCGTGCGCGTACGCCCCGCTCCGGCCACGGCGACTACGACCCGGACCGACAGCGGACCGATCCGATCGCGATCATCGAGAAGCAGTCCGCCGTCCGGGTCCCCGAGCTGGTGCCGATCCGCTACGGGCGGATGTCGGAGTCGCCGTTCCGGTTCTACCGCGGCGCCGCCGCGATCATGGCGAGCGACCTGGCCGACACCCCGGCCTCCGGGATCCGCGCCCAGCTGTGCGGCGACGCGCACCTGCTCAACTTCCGCCTGCTGGCCTCCCCCGAACGCCGCCTGGTCTTCGACATCAACGACTTCGACGAGACCCTGCCCGGCCCCTGGGAGTGGGACGTCAAACGGCTGGCCACCAGCATGGTCATCGCCGCCCGCGAGAACGGCTTCTCGGACGAGGAGCGCGCGGCGATCGTCCGGGCGACGGTCCGCTCCTACCGGCAGCGGATGCGCCGCTTCGCCGGCATGGGCAACCTCCCGGTCTGGTACACCCAGGCCGACGCGGAGACCCTGGAGGCCGTGGCCTCGGGCCGGCTGCACCGGCGCGGCCGCAAGAAGCTGTCGCAGGCCCTGGCCAAGGCCCGCACCCGGGACACCATGCAGGCGTTCGAGAAGCTCACCGAGGTGGTCGGCGGGAAGCGGCGGATCGCCCCCCAGCCCCCCGTGGTCACCCGCCTCACCGATCTGCTGCCCCGGGTCGAGCGCCAGGTCCTGGAGGCGATGCTCCGCAACCTGATCGGCCGCTACGGCAGCACCCTCCAGTCGGACCGCCAGCACCTGCTCGGCGAGTACACCCTGGTCGACATCGCCCGCAAGGTGGTCGGTGTCGGCAGCGTCGGGACCCGCTGCTGGATCGTGCTGCTGCTCGGCCGCGACGGCGAGGATCCGCTGTTCCTCCAGGCCAAGGAGGCGGACGAGTCCGTGCTCGCCGCGCACGCCGGCCCCAGCACGTACGCCACCCAGGGCGAGCGGGTGGTCGCCGGGCAGCGGCTGATGCAGGCCACCAGCGACATCTTCCTCGGCTGGGAGCACGTGCTCGCCCCCGACGGCGTGGAGCGCGACTTCTACGTGCGCCAACTGCGCGACTGGAAGGGCATCGTCGACCCGTCGATGATGGTGCCGAGCGGACTCGAGCTGTTCGGCGAGCTGTGCGGCGCGACGCTCGCCCGGGCCCACGCCAGGTCGGGCGACCGGATCGGCATCGCCGCCTACCTGGGCAGCGGGGACGTGTTCGACCGGGCGCTGGTGCGGTTCGCCGAGAGCTACGCCGACCAGAACGAACGGGACCACCAGGCCCTGCTCGACGCCGTGAAGAGCGGCCGGGTGACCGCCGAGGAGGCCTGAACCAGAACCCGCCGCGCACCGGCCCGGCCCGGCCCGGCTGTGGGGAGTCTCAGCTCTCCGGCGGCCCGGCCGGGTCCGGGTGGCGGCGGTCGTGCGGCGGGAGCTGCCCGCGGGCGGACCGCCAGCGTGAGCGCAACTGCGCCAGCAGGGTGTCCCACTGGTGCCGCACCTCGTCGTCGGGCGGGCGCCGGCCGTGGCGGATCCGGTCGAGTTCGACGGCCACCTCGCGGCCGAGCGCGGCCGAGGCGACGAAGACGAACATCAGGCCGAACAGGGCCGAGAGCATCGCGAAGACCGCGCCCACCGAGCCGTAGCGGGTGGCGTAGGAGCTGAAGAGGTGCGGCAGGTAGACGGTCGTGCCGACCGAGTAGGCGGCCTCCAGGACCGCCACGATGACGCCGAAGGGCAGCAGGTCGCGCCGGCCGATCCGCCGGGCCGACAGCACCCGGCCGCTCCAGCCGAGGAACACCGCGGTCAGCGGCACCTCGCACAGCGAGGCGGCCAGCCCGAACGGCGTGCCGCCGAGCGCGACCCAGACCCAGCCGGTGACCGTCAGGTAGCCGGCCAGGCCCAGCACCCACCGCAGGCCGTTCGGTGTGTTGCGGACGCTCAGCGGCTTCAGCTCCCAGGCCTGCTCGAACAGCCGCTGGGTGGCACGGGTGAAGCTCAGCACCGAGAGCAGCAGGAACAGCAGCCCGAGGACGTCCAGCCCGGCGTCGGTGTCGACCGACGGCTCGAACAGCTGCCTGACCGCCGTGGCCCCGCCCCCGGTGAGGCCGTAGCGGTTGATGATCCGGCTCGCCACGTCCGGCGGGCCGAAGCGGGTCAGCACGGTGGCGCCGAGCACCGCGAGCGGGATCAGCGCCGTCAGCGCGCTGGAGGCCAGCGCCATCGAGCGGTCGAACCCGGCCACCCGCTGGAACCGGTTGACCACTCGCAGCGCGAACGCCGGACGCAGCCAGAACGTGAGGGTCCTGGTGAGGCGCTCCCGCCTGATGGGCCCCGGCCCCCTTCCTCGGACTGCGGACCGTGCTGTGACACCGCGAGCGTAGCGTCACCGCCGCGCCGGATCCGGTTGCGACGCGGCGCCTCGGCCCGGCCGGCTTCCGTACCGGAGCAGGCCGCCGGGAGTGGGCCGCCGGGGGCGGCGGTCAGCCGGTGGGCAGCCGGAGTTCGGCGACCGCGCCGCCAGTCGGGTCGTTGCGCAGGCGCAGGGTGATGCCGAGGGCCTCGGCGTGGCCCTGCGCGATGGTGAGGCCGAGGCCGTGGCCGTGGCCGCGTTCGCGGGCACCGGTGCGAAAGCGCCGCGGTCCCTCGCGCAGGATGTCGTCCGGGTAGCCGGCGCCGTGGTCACGGACGGTGAGGCAGGGCCCGTCGACCCGGACCTCGACCGGCGTGCGGCCGTGCCGGTGGGCGTTGGCGACCAGGTTGGAGACGATCCGGTCGAGCCTGCGGACGTCCGTGGTGACGACCGCGTCGGTCACGATCCGCAGGTCGGTCGGGGACCCGGCGGCCGCCACCATCCGGGTGACCAGCGGCCCGAGCGGGACGACGGCCAGGTCGGGGCGCTCGGCGCGGGCATCGAGCCGGGAGACCTCCAGCAGGTCCTCGGTCAGGCTGCACAGCACCCGGACCCGGCCCTGCACCAGTTCGGTGGGCCGGCCCGGCGGGAGCAGCTCGGCCGCGGTGAGCAGCCCGGTCAGCGGGGTGCGCAGCTCGTGCGCGACGTCGGCGGTGAAGCGCTGTTCGCTCGCCAGCCTGCTGCTCAGCACGGCGGACATCGAGTCGACGGCCGCGGCCAGCTCGGCGACCTCGTCCCGCGCGCGGCCGAGCGGGCCGATCCGGGCGGCCAGGTCGCCGCGGGCGATGGTGCGGGCCGTCCGGGCGGCGATCCGCAGCCGGCGGCTGATCCGGTCGGCGGCGAGGACGCCCGCCAGTACCGTGACCACCACGGCGAGGGCGGCCGACACCAGGATGGTCCGGTCGAGTTCGGCGATGGCCCGTTCGTCGTCCGCGTAGTCCACCCGGACCGACACCACCTGGACCGGTACGGTGCCGCCGCCGATCCCGGCGGCGCCCCACATCGCGGTGCCGTCGGGTCCGGGGCCGAGCATGGTCCCCTGCCGGCCGCGTTCGGCGAGGCGCCGCAGCTCGGACGGGAGCGCCGGGTCGTCGGGGACGGTGTTCCAGCCCACCAGCTCGCCGGTGCGGTCGTAGCCGGTGAGCAGCGAGTCGAGGGCGTTCTGCGCCGACTTCCTGGCCTGGCCGGTGTGCTGGTGCACGGAGGCCTGGTGGACCAGCAGGCCGAGAGTGAGGGCGACCAGGAAGGAGACCAGGGCGACGGTGGCGGCGATCTGGCGGCGCAGGGTCATCCGGCCCGCCGCAGCTTGTAGCCGAAGCCCCGGATGGTCTCGATCCGGCCCGCCCCGATCTTGGCGCGCAGCCGCTGGACGTGGACGTCGACCACCCGGCTGTCGGCACCCCAGGAGTAGTCCCAGACGCGTTCGAGCAGGACCTGGCGTTCCAGCACCACGCCGGGCGCGGCGGTGAACTCCAGCAGCAGCCGCAGTTCGGTCGGGGTGAGCGGGACCGGCCGCCCGTCCACCCGGACCTCCATGGCCTCGGTGTCCAGCTCCAGGCCGTCGATCACCCGGACGGCCCGCGGTGCGGCCGGGGCGGGGGCGGGGGCGGGTACGCCGGCGGGTGCCTCGGGGGCCGGCCGGGGTGCGAGGCCGGTGCGGCGCAGCACGGTTCGGATCCGGGCGACGAGGACGGCGCTCTCGAAGGGTTTGGTGATGTAGTCGTCGGCCCCGGCCTCCAGGCCGGAGATGACGTCGATCGGGTCGGTGCGGGCGGACATCATCAGGATCGGGAGCAGGCTCTCCTCGCGGATCCGGCGGCAGAGCCCGACGCCGTCGAGCAGCGGGAGCATCACGTCCAGCAGCAGGATGTCCGGGGGCTGGGCGCGGAAGCGCTCGAGGCCTTCCAGGCCGTCGCCGGCGGTCTCGACCGGGAAGCCGTACCGTTCGAGGGCCATCCTGGTGGCCTCGCGGATCACCTCGTCGTCCTCGACCAGCAGGATCCGGGGGGCGGTGGTGTTCGGGGCCTCGGCGGCCGGGGCCGCGGGGTGGTGGGGTGCCGGGTGGTGGGGTGCCGGGTTCACGAGCTGGGCCTCACGGGGGCGGCGGACGGTGCCGGGCGGCTGGGGACGGCGGAGACCGCGGGTTGGGGCGCGCCGTGCCGGGGGCCGCCGTCGTCCTCGGTCGGGTCGGCCGACGGCCGGGGTGCCGGGGCGGTGGGGGCGCAGAGGGTCGGGGTCGCGGTCGGGCCGGTGCCCTTGATCCGGCGGTCGGTCACCACCATCCGGTCGGACCGCCAGCCGTACCTGGTGTCGGTCTGGGAGTCCGGGCCGTTGGGCTCGTGCACCACGAGCTCCGTTCCGGCGGTGTCGGCGGTGAACCCGGCCAGGACGTTCTGGGCCAGCACCGGGAGGACCTGGCCGTCCCGGGCGGTGTAGACGTGCAGGTAGGCGTGGTGGGCGGGGGTGACCACGGCGGTGATCAGCTCCGGGTGGCCGTCGCCGCCGAGGTCGCGGTACTGCGCGGGGCGCACCTCGCAGCCCTGGCAGCCGGCCAGGGCGGCCCGCTCGTCGTCCGGCAGCCCGGGGTCGTGGGCGAGGACGGTGGCGGCGTCCAGGCCGTGGAGGTCGCCGCCGGGTGCGGTGACCCCCGGCAGCGCGGCGGGCGGCGGCTGGTCGGTGGGCGGTGCGGCGGCGGGTGAGGGGGTGACCGCGGCGGCCGGCCAGAGCAGTTGGGGGCTCGGGTGGACGGTGACCGGCCGGGTCGTACCGGCGTCGTGCAGCTGTCCGGCGTCCGAGCAGCCGGTCAGCGCGGCGACCGTGAGCGCCAGCAGGGCGGCGCCCCGCCCCAGGGCGGTGCGGCTGGGCCAGGTCCTCACGGGGGTGCGCCTTTCGGGAGCTGTGCCGACGCGCCGGGCGCCGGGTCGGTGGTCCAGTCTGCAACACCCGTCGGCGGGTGCCGTCCCGGGGGCCGGTGGTCGGGGCCGGTGGTCGGGGCGGTGGTCAGGGGCGGTGGTCAGGGGCGGTGGTCAGGGGGTCGCCAGGTCGGCGAGGACCACGATGTTGTCGGTGTAGTGGCCGTTGCTGCCGAGGGTGCCGCCGCAGGTGATCAGCCGGAGCTGGGCGTTCTCGGTGTTCCCGTACACCAGCTCGGTGGGGAACTCGGCCTTGGCGAACTGCCGCAGCTCGCGGACCCGGTAGGAGACCGAGCTGCCGTCCTGGCGGCGGATGTCGATCCGGTCACCGGGCCGCAGCTGGGGCAGCCGTCCGAAGACGGCGGGGCCCTTGTGCGTGTCGAGGTGGCCGAGCAGGACGGCGGGGCCGATCTGGCCGGGCGCGGGGCCGCCCCGGTACCAGTCGACCAGGTCGGGGCGGTCCAGTGGCGGGACCTCCACGGTCCCGTCCGGGTTGAGTCCGCCGCCCTGTACGGGGGCGTCCACCCCGATCCGGGGGATCGACAGCCGGACGGGGGCGGCGACGGTGCCGGTGGTGCCCGCGGTTCCGGTGGTGCCGGTGGTGCCGGTGGTGGGCGCCGCGGTGCCGGACGCGGCCGGTGCCTGCTGGGCGGTGTCGATCCGGACCGGCGGGTGGTCGGAGCCGCGGGCGACCACCACGACGCCGAGGGTGAGGCTCAGTGCGCCGACCGCCGCGGCCGGCGCCCACAGGGGGCGCCGGACGCGGCGGTGCCGGCTAGCCCCGTGCGCCGGCACGGCGACGCGCGACGGCGAAGCCGATGCCCGTCACACCGGCGAGGGCCAGCCCGGTGCCGCCCGCGAGCGCGGCGGTCGACGGGCCGGTGCTGCCCTCACCGGTCTGGGCGCCGCCCTTGGGGACGTCGCGCACCTGCGGGGCGCCGGCGCCGTGCCCGGCCGCCGCGGTCGGCGCGACGGACGGGACGGCGGACGGTGCGACCGACGGGCGGGCCGTGGGGGCGGCGGCGCTGGGTGCGGACGGGACCGCGGACGGCGTCCCGTCCGCGAACGCCGCCGAGGCGGAGACGGACAGCGCGCCGGCGAGGCCGGCGCAGACCAGGGCGAGGCGCACCGCGTGACGGGCGGTCGTGGTACCTGACATGGAGGTTCCTCCGAGTGCTCACCACCCCCGGCCCGGTGGCCGGGAGTTGGTAGGGCAGACGTTAGGAAGCGCACCTCACGGTGGACGGCCGGCTCTGTAACGGCCACCGGCCGGCTCTGTAACAGTCCGTCCGCAACGCGCCCGCCGGTGGCCGCCGGACCCGCGCCGCCGATCGATGCACCGTCAAGAGCGGTCACCGCCGGTCCCGTTGGCGTGCATCGGATGCCACCGAACGTCACAAGGGGATCTCGGCCATCCGATCCCCTTGACGCTGGCCATGTCACGGGAGTGTCATATGTCTCATCGCGTTTGAACGTGTTGAGTTCTGATCGGTTTTCCCCCGCTGTTGGCCCACCCCCTCGGCACCCGCACAAGGAGCGCCCTCATGTTCCGCATGTCCCGCAGCCGTTCGCTCGCCGCCGCCGGCCTCCTGCTCGCACTCGGCGTGACCACCGGGTGCTCCACCGGCCAGGAGAGCAAGGGCGGCGGCGACGTCGCCCCGGTCAGCGGCAAGATCTCGCTGACGTACCTCCAGAAGCAGGGCGACCAGGAGTACTTCATCGGCGAGGCCGCCGGGGCCAAGGCCAAGGCCGCGGAGCTGGGGATCGACCTGAAGGTGGTCAACCTCGGCAACGACGCCAACAAGACCGTCAGCGAGGTCCGTTCCGCCATCGCGCAGAAGAGCAACGGGCTGATCATCGTGGTCCCGGACCCGGCGGTCGGCCCGCAGGTGGTGCAGAGCGCGAAGGACGCCAAGGTCGCGCTCCTCACCTCGGACGACCAGATCTGCGCCACCGGCCCCGACCCGGCCGCCTGCGACAAGGCCGGCCTGGTGCCGCGGATCGGCTTCAGCGGCGCCCAGATGGGCGGCGAGGTCGGCAAGCGCGCCGCCGCCGAGTACCAGAAGGCCGGCTGGAACGCCGCCGACACCCGGATCATCTCCGCCTGGAAGCAGGACGTCACCGTCTGCGGCGACCGGGTCAAGGCCGCCCGGTCGGCGTTCGACGCAGCGGTCCCCGGCGTGCAGAACATCGACGTCGCCACCGACAACACCCCCACCGGCGCCCAGGACAAGATCGCCGCCACCGTCACCGCCAACCCCGGCGTCAAGCACTGGGTGGTCTGGGGCTGCAACGACGAGAACGTCCAGGGCGGCGTCACCGCACTGGAGAACGCCGGCTTCAAGGCCGACAACGTCATCGGCGTCGGCCTCGGCGCGTACCTCGCCTGCAAGGACTGGAGCGGCGACAAGCCCTCCGGGATGAAGGCCGCGCTGTTCATCAACGGCAAGGACGTCGGTGCGCTCGCCGTCCAGACGATGTACGACAAGCTCAAGAACTCCAAGGAGATGCCCGCCGAGGCGTTCGCCCCCACCACCATGGTCGACCCCGCCACCTGGAAGTCCTCCGGCGTCACCTGCAGCTGACGGTCCGCCGCCGCCCCCGGTCCCGCCACCCGGGCCGGGGGCGGCGCCCTCGCCCCGCCCTCCCGCGAAACCCCTCCGAGGTGACCCACCATGAGTCGAGCGCGCTCCTCCGGCCCGGATCCCCGCCCGCCCACCGGCCGCGACGGCGCACCGCACACCGGCGGGCCGGACTCCGCAGGACCGGGCGCCACGGCCGGCCGCGCCGCCGCCGGCGTCCGGGCGGTCGGCAAGCGGTTCGGGTCGGTACAGGCGCTGACCGGCGTGACCCTGGACTTCCCCGGCGGCCGGGTCACCGCGCTGATGGGCGAGAACGGCGCTGGCAAGTCCACCCTGCTGAAGATCCTCAGCGGCGACCACCAGCCGACGGAGGGTCACGTCCTGGTCGACGGCTCCCCGGTCGACCTGCGGTCACCCGCCGAGGCCAGGGCCGCCGGAATCCGGATCATCCCGCAGGAACCCGAGATCATCCCGCACGTCTCGGTCGCCGAGAACGTCTACGCCGGTGCGCTGCCGCGCCGGGCCGGCCGCCGGCTGGACCGCGCCGAACTGCGCCGCCGCATCACCGCCGACCTCGAACGGCTCGGCTTCGCCGGCGTCCTCGACCCCGACCTGCCCGGCTCGCGGCTCACCCCCGCCCAGCGCCAACTGGTCGAGATCCTGCGGGCGCTGACCGGCGAGGCCAAGGTGATCGCCTTCGACGAACCGACGTCCTCGCTGTCCGAGCACGAGGTGGACGCGCTGTTCGCGCTGATCCGGCGCCTGCGCGACCAGGGCATCGCCGTGGTCTACGTCTCGCACCGGATGCAGGAGATCTTCCAACTCGCCGACCGCATCGCCGTCCTGCGCGACGGCGCACTGGTCGGCGTCCAGGCGGCGGACGAGACCGACGACGGCGAACTGGTCCGGCTGATGGTCGGCCGCGACCTGTCCGCGATGTTCTCGCGCGAGCACGTCGCCACCGACCGCGTGGTCCTCGACGTCCGCGACCTGACCACCGACCACGTCCGCGACATCAGCCTGCAGATCCGGGCCGGCGAAGTCGTCGGCCTGGCCGGGCTGATCGGCGCCGGCCGCTCCGAACTGGCCCTCGCCCTGGCCGGCGACCTGCCCGTGCACTCCGGCACCGTCACCCTGGACGGCGTCCCGCTGCCCTCCGGCCGGCCCGGCGCCGTCATCCGGGCCGGCCTCGGGCTCGCCCCCGAGGAGCGCAAGGCCCAGGCGCTGTTCCTGGACCGCTCGATCCGCGACAACACCTCGCTGGTGGTCCTGGAACGGCTGCGCCGCTTCCGCTTCGTCAGGCGCGGGGCCGAGCGGGCGCTCGCCCAGCAGTACGCCGACCGGCTGCGGGTGCGCACCCCGTCGGTCGAGCACGAGGTACGCAAGCTCTCCGGCGGCAACCAGCAGAAGGTCGTGCTCGCCCGCTGGCTGGCCCGCAAACCCAAGGTGCTGATCCTGGACGAGCCCACCCGCGGCATCGACGTCGGCGCCAAGGCCGAGATCTACCAGATCATCGCCGACCTCGCCGAGGAGGGCGTCGCGCTGCTGGTGATCTCCTCCGAGCTGCCCGAGGTACTCGGCCTCGCCGACCGCGTCATCGTCATGCAGGGCGGGCGGATCACCGGCGAACTCGACCGCGCCCGGGCCACCGAGGAAGCGATCCTCGCCCTGGCCATGGCCGACGACCTCAGTGCGACCACCCCCGCCCCTGGAGCAGCCTCATGAGCGCCACCACCACCCCGCGGCCCGCCGCGAAGGACCGGCCCGCCGTCCGCACCGGCCCGTCCGCCCTCGCCGCCGTCGGCGGGCAGAACCTGAGCCTGATCGGCGCCCTGGCCGCCGTACTGGCCCTGTTCGGGATCCTCAACGACAACTATCTCTCCGTGTCGAACATGCAGGTGATCGCCGAGGCCGCCACCATCACCGGCCTGCTCGCCGTCGTCCAGACCGTCGTCATCATCTGCGGCGGCCTCGACATCTCGGTCGGCTCCCAGGCCGGCGTCGCGTCCGTGGTCAGCGCCATGGCCTTCACCTCGGCTGGCGCGAACCCCTTCGCGGGCATGGCCGCCGCCGTCGCCGTCGGCCTGCTGATCGGCACCCTCAACGGCCTGGTCATCGTCTACGGCCGGGTCAACCCCACCATCGCCACCCTGGCCGGCCTCGCCGCCTACAAGGGCCTCGCCCAACTCCTGTCCGACGGGCGCGCCCAGGGCTACGTCCTCAACGACGACGTGTTCGTCTTCCTCGGCCGCGGCAAGATCGCCGGCCTGCCCATCATGGTGTGGATCCTCATCCTCACCGCACTCGCCGCCCACCTGCTGCTCAAGTACACCGACATCGGGCGCAACCTCTACGCCATCGGCGGCAACGACACCGCCGCCCGCCTCGCCGGCATCAACATCAACAAGTACCTGATCGCCGTCTACGCCCTGATCGGCACGGTGGCCGCGGTCGCCGGCATCCTGCTCACCGCCCGCACCGGCAGCGGCCAGCCCACCTCCGGCAGCGAGGGCCTGGAACTCAAGGCCATCACCGCCGCAGCCCTCGGCGGCGCGGCGCTCAAGGGCGGCAAGGGCGGCATCGGCGGCACCCTGCTCGCCGTCGCCCTGCTCGGCTGCCTGGAGAACGGCCTCACCGTCCAGGGCATCAACGCCTTCTGGCAGAACGTCGCCCAGGGCACCCTGCTGGTCGTCGCCGTCGTCATCCAGCAGCGCCGCAGCGGCGAACGCGCAGTCGGCCTCCCCGGCTGACCGGGCCCAGCACGCCTCTGCCGTGACGTCCTGTCACGGCAGAGGCCCGCGGGGGCTCACCGGTGCTTGAACTCCTCGACGGCCGCCCGGGCCGCCTCCTGCATCGCCAGGCTGCCGGCGTGCCCGGAGTCCTCGAAGATCCGGAGCCGGGCGTCCGGCCACGCCTTGGCCAGCTCCCACGCCGTCTGCACGGGGCTGCCCATGTCGTGCCGGCCGTGCACCAGCACCGCCGGGATCCCGGCCAGCAGATGGGCGCCCCGCAGCAGTTGGTCCTCCGCCAGCCACGCGCCGTTGCTGAAGAAGTGGGCGCAGATCCGGACGAACGCGATCTGCTCGTCCACCTCGCGGTCGCTGTACATGCCCGGCTGCCCGTTGGGTTCGTCCGAGATGACCGCGTCCTCCCAGGCGAGCCAGTCGGCGGCGGCCTTCTCCCGCACCGCCCGGTCGGGGTTCTCCATCAGCCGGGCGTAGGCCGCGAGCAGGTCGCCGTCCCGTTCGCCCTCGGGGACGCCCTGGCGGAACCGGTCCCACGCCTCGGGGTGGAACCGCCCGGCGCCGCGGTACAGCCAGTCGATCTCGGCGCGGCGGGTGGTCGTCACCGCCTGGAGGGTGATCTCGGTGACCCGCGCGGGGTGCTGCTGCGCGTAGGCCAGGACCAGCGTCGCACCCCAGGAGCCGCCGCTGAGCAGCCACTTCTCGATGCCGAGGTGTTCGCGCAGCCGTTCCATGTCGTCGATCAGGTGCTGGGTGGTGTTCAGGCTCATGTCGGCCGCCGGGTCCGCGGCGTGCGGGGTGCTGCGGCCGCAGTTGCGCTGGTCGAAGCGGATGAGCCGGTAGCAGTCCGGGTCCCAGGCCCTCGACGGCCGCCTCGAGGCGCCCGACCCCGGGCCGCCGTGGACGGCCAGCGCGGGCTTGCCGCCGGGGTTGCCGAGCTGTTCGTAGTAGATGCGGTTGCCGTCCCCGGTGTCGAGGAATCCACTGTCGTAGGGTTCGGTCGGAGGATAGAGATCAACCATGACGGAGGATCCTACGCGGCCGGACTCGGCCGCCCGTCCTGGTTTTTCCCCTGCCCGGTGGGCACTCTGACGATCCGTCCGGCGGCCGGTCAGGCGTCGAAGCGCCGGCGGGAGGCGTCGATGTGGCCGACGTACCGGTGGGTCCAGTCGCACAGTCCGTCGATCGTCACCCGCAGGGCCTGGCCCGGCCCGGTGAGGGTGTACTCGACCCGCGGCGGTACGACGGGGTGGACCGTGCGCTCGACCAGGCCGTTGCGCTCCAGCATGCGCAGGTTCTGGGTGAGCATCTTGTGGCTGATGCCCTCGATCTCGTCCCGGACCTCGCCGAAGCGCAGCGTCCGCTCCCCCAGGGCCTCGATGATCAGCAGCGCCCACTTGTTGGCGATGTCCGAGAAGATCTCCCGCCCCAGCGAATCCGCCCGCCTGAGGTCGGCCTCGTCGGCCGGATCCCTGAGCTTCTTGGTCACCATCTGGTTCCTCGGTCACTGAAAAGTGCGTTCTTCCATGTCGCCGCACACTCTCCTACGGTTCCTGGGTAACCACAAGAGAGCGGAGCACACGGACATGGCCATCACTCTGGTGAACCCCGGCGGACTGCCGAAGGCCGACGCCTACCGGCAGGTGGCGATCGCCACCGGGTCGAAGCTGGTCTTCGTCGCCGGGCAGGTCGCCTGCGACGCCGACGGGGCCACGGTCGGCGGAGCCGACCTCGCCGCCCAGGTCGAGCAGTGCTACCTCAACATCGGCACCGCCCTGGCCGAGGTCGGCGGCTCCTTCGACGACGTGGCGAAACTGACCGTCCACGTCGTCGACTGGACGCCCGACAAGATGCCCCTGCTGATGGACGGCGTCGCCCGGGCGGCCGCGAGGCTCGGGGTCACCCCGGTCCCCCCGGCCACCCTGCTGGGCGTCGCGGCCCTGGACGTCCCCGAGCACCTGGTCGAGGTCGAGGCCACCGCCGTCCTCGACTGAGCGGCCGCTCCCCGCCCGGGGCGCCCGGGGTCAGAGCCCGTACGCCTCCAGCAGGCGCAGCCACACCTCGCTGACCGTCGGGAACGACGGGACCGCGTGCCACAGCCGCTCGAGCGGCACCTCGCCGACCACGGCGACGGTCGCGGCGTGGATCAGCTCGGCGGAGTCGGGGCCGGTCAGGGTGCAGCCGACCACCACACCGCGGTCCTCGTCGACGACCAGCTTCGCGCGGCCGCGGTAGCCGTCGGCCTGCAGCGCCGCACCCGCGACGTCGCCGATCCGGTACTCGGCGGTGCGCACCGTCAGGCCGGCCCGGCGGGCTCGCAGTTCGGTGAGGCCGACGGACGCCGCCTCGGGCCGGGTGAAGACCACCTGCGGTACGGCGTCCCGGTCGGACATCGCCGACCAGGGGCGCCGGCCGCCCGGGAGCGGGGCGTCGCCCACGGCCGCCCGCCGGGCTATCGCGGCGGCGCAGGCCCGCGCCTGGTACTTCGCCATGTGCGTGAGCGGCGCGCGGCCGTTGACGTCGCCGACGGCGTACAGCCAGCCGCCGGGCACCCCGGTGACCCGGCAGCTGTCGTCCACCTCCAGCCAGGATCCGGGTTCCAGGCCCACGTGTTCCAGGCCGAGGTCGTCCGTGCGGGGCCGACGGCCGACGGCGACCAGCAGTTCGTCGCCGGTGACGGTGGAGCCGTCGTCCAGTTCGGTGGTGACCCCGTCGTCCGTCCGTGCGGTGCGCACCGCCTGCACGCCGAAGCGGACCGTGACGCCCAGCTCCCGCAGCCCGTCCGCGACCTCCTCGCCGACGTACGGTTCCCAGTCGGCCAGCAGGGTGGTGCCCCGCACCAGCACGGTGACCCGCGAACCGAGCGAGCTCCAGGCGGTGGCCAGTTCGCAGGCGACCACGCCGCCGCCGATGACGGTGAGCCGTTCGGGCACGGCGGCCGCGGCGGTCGCCTCCCGGCTGGTCCACGCCCCGATCCCGGCCAGGCCCTCGACCGCCGGCAGCGCGGCGGCGCTGCCGGTGGCCAGCACCACCGCCCGGCGGGCCGTCAGGACCCGGCGTCCGCCCGCCGGGTCGCGGACCTCGACCCGGCGCTCGCCGAGCAGTCGGCCGCGTCCGCGGACCAGGTCGATTCCGGCGCCGTCGAGCCAGGCGACCTGCCCGTCGTCCTTCCAGCCGGAGACGAACGCGTCCCGGCGGGCGAGGACGGCCGCCGGGTCGGGAGAACTGGTCACCGCCTCCCGGGCGCCGGGCACCGAACGCGCCGCGTCGAGGGCGGCGGCCGGGCGCAGCAGCGCCTTGCTGGGGATGCACGCCCAGTACGAGCACTCGCCGCCGACCAGTTCGGCCTCGACCACCGCGGCGGTCAGCCCGGCCTTGACGGCCCGGTCGGCGAGCACCTCGCCGGCCGGGCCGGCGCCGACCACCACCACGTCGTAGGTGTCGGCCGGGCCCGGGTCGGGGGTCGGCGGGTCCTGCGGTGTCCGGTCGTTCATGGCAACTCCTCGGCGGGGACGGCTGGTCGGGGATCGGCGGCCGCGCGCCGGGGGCCGTCGTGCGGAGGGGCCAGGGTAGCCCGCCGGGGGTGGCGGCGGCCGGTCGGAGCGGGCCTCGGCCGGGTCCGGGCGCGCGGAGCACAGCACCGTGCGCGGTGGGTCAACTCCCGCGCCGGGGAGGCGATCGGGTGGGGCGGCGGGCGTTCCCGCGGCGGCAACACCGGGTGCGCGCCGAGCACATCCGGCGCCGCGCCGGCCGCCTACGGTGACGGGGCCGCCCCACCGCGGCGCCGCCGGCGGCGGGCCCGGGTGGTGTCCGGTCCCCGTCCCCGACCAGCCGAAACGAGCGTACCGACATGCCCTTCCTGACCGTGGGTGAAGAGAACTCCGCCCCGATCCGCCTCTACTACGAGGACCACGGCACCGGCCGGCCCGTGGTCCTGATCCACGGCTGGCCGCTCAACGCGGCCTCGTGGGAGAAGCAGGCCGCGGCCCTGCTGGACGCCGGCCACCGGGTGATCAGCTACGACCGCCGCGGCTTCGGCCGCTCCGACCGGCCCGACACCGGGTACGAGTACGACACCCTGGCCGGCGACCTGCACCAGCTGATCTCCCAACTCGACCTGCGGGACGTCTCGTTGGTGGGCTTCTCGATGGGCACCGGCGAGGTGACCCGGTACCTGTCGCGGTACGGGTCCGAGCGGGTCGACCGGGCGGTGCTGCTCGGTGTCGTGCCGCCGTTCCTGCTGCTGACCGAGGACAACCCGGCCGGGGTGGACGGCAGTGTCTTCGCGGGCATCGAGCAGGCCATCGCCGCCGACCGCCCGGCCTTCCTGACCGGCTTCCTGCACGACTTCTACAACATGGACGTGCTGGGCGGCGACCGGGTCAGCGACCAGGTGGTGCAGTACAGCTGGAACGTCGCGGTCGGCGCGTCGGCGCGGGCGACCCTGGCCTGCGTGGCGGCCTGGCAGACCGACTTCCGGGCGGACCTCCCCCGGATCGACGTGCCCACCCTGATCGTGCACGGTGACGCGGACCGCACCCTGCCGCTGGAGGCGACCGCGCTCCCGCTGGCGGAGCGGATCGCCGGCGCGAAGCTGGTCGTCCTGCCGGCCGCGCCGCACGGCCTGATCTGGACCCACGCCGCCGAGGTCAACCGCGAACTGCTGGCCTTCCTGGCCTGACCGCACCCGGGGCTCCCGGGACCGCCCTCGGCGGGTCAGCCGCCCGTCCGCCCCGGCGGCCCGGCCCGCAGCGCGGCCGCCACCCCCGCCGCCCGCGCGGCCATGCCGGAGGCGGTGTAGATGGCGTGCGCCTCCTCCAGGGCCTGCTGCGCGGCGGCGTGCTCGCCCTCCTGGCGCAGAAGCCCGGCGAGGCCTTCCAAGGCCAGGCCGCGCAGATAGGGCACCTGGACCCGGGGGCCGGTCGCCAGCGCGGTCCGGTAGGCCTCGGCGGCCTGGGTCCGCTCGCCGAGGGCGAGGTGCGCCGTCCCGATCAGCCGCCAGGTGTTCATCAGGGTGAAGTCCGCGATGTGCGGGGCGGGCGCGGTGTCCGGGTCGGTCACCAGGGTGAGGACCTGGCGCAGCGTGGTGAGTGCCTCGGCGGACCGGCCCAGCTCGCACAGGGTGTTGGCCTTGGAGATCAGCGCCTGCGGGTGCCCTTCCCGGTCGCCGGCCGCCCGGAACAGCTCGGCCGCCCGGTCGTCACGCTCCAGCGCGTCCTCGTGCCGCTGCGCGGCGCCGGCGGCCGCGGCGGCGTAGTGCAGGGCCCACGCCTGCTGGACCCGGTCGCCGGACTGCCGGGCCAGTTCCTCCGCCTGCAGGGCCCGCCGCTCGGAGCCCGCCACGTCCCGCAGGCAGGCCCGCAGGGCCCAGGCCAGGTAGTTCAGCTGGACGGCCTCCGCCGCGGTGTCCCCCAGCTCGTGGGCGGCGGCGCGGGCCAGTTCGAAGACCTCGTGCCAGTGCCCCCAGTGCACCCACCAGTCCGAGAGCCAGTGCATGGCCTCGGCGACGTCGACCACCAGCCGGTGGTGTCCGGTCCGCGCGGCCTCCCGCAGCGCGGCGAACCAGTTGTGGCTCTCCGCCTGCAGCCAGGCCAGCGCCGCGGTCCGGCTGTCCGGGGCAAGGACGCCCACCGGGGCACCGGCCGCCGTACCGGTGGCGACCGCCGTGCCGGTGGCGGGTACGTCGGTGGCGGGTGCCCGGCCCCCGTCGGGCTCGAACCAGGCGCCGGCGGCGCAGGCCGAGTCCAGCAGCCAGCGACCGGCGCGCTCCCGGGCCGCCGATATCAGCTCGGCCGGCTCCTCGTCGTGCAGGCGCTTCGTCGCGTAGAGCCGGATCAGGTCGTGGAAGGCGGCCCGGTCGTCCGTGGTGGGGACGAGCAGGCCCAGTTCGACGAGCTCGTCCAGCATCGGTTCGGCCCGGTGCGCGGGCAGTTCGGCCAGGACCGCGGCCAGTTCGACCCCGAAGTCGGGTCCCGGGACCAGCGCCAGCCGGCGGAACAGTGAGCGCTGCGGTCCGGCCAACTGCTCGTAGGAGAGCGAGAACGCGGTCTGGATGTGCAGATCGCCGGCGGTGAGCCGGTCCAGCCGCAGGTCCTCGGCGGCGAGCCGGTCGGCGAGGTCCCGCGCCGACCACGAGGGGCGGCTGAGCAGCCGGTTCCCGGCGATCCGCAGGGCGAGTGGCAGGTTGCCGCACAGGCCCGCGATGTCGGCGAGCGCCGCGCTGTACGTGCCGTGCTTGCCGCCGGGGCTGTGCTCGCCATCCGGGACGTCCGGGCCGCCTGCGGTGATCGCGGCCAGCAGCTCGGCCGCGGACCCGGCGGGCAGCGGGCCGAGCGGCAGCCGCCTGGCGTGTTCGATGCCGCTGAGGGCGCGCCGGCTGGTGACCCAGACCTCGGCCCGGCCCCGCCCGGGCAGCAGGGGGCGCAGCTGCCCCTCGTGGGCGACGTTGTCCAGCACCAGCAGGATCCGCCGGTCGCGGACGAGGGCGCGGTACAGGTTCCGCCGCTCGTCGGTGTCGACGGGGATGTCGTTGTCGCCCGTCCCCAGTGCCCTGAGCAGCCGCACCAGGGCGTGGGCCGGTTCGACCGGGCGGGCGTCCAGTCCGCGCAGGTCGAGGAAGAGGCAGCCGTCCGCGTACTGCCCGGCCACCCGGCGGGCGGTCACCACCGCCAGCGCGGTCTTGCCGACGCCCGGCGGGCCGGAGACGATCGCGACCCGCGGTCCGGTGGGGGTCGCGCTGCCGCCGGCGAGCCAGTCGCTCTCCACCTGCCGTCCGACGAAGTCGGCCACGGCGTCGGGGAGTTCGCACAGGTTGGGCCCGCTCGTGGCGGTCCGTCCGGCCCGGGCGGACCGCACCAGGGCGGCGCGGTCGTCCCCGTCCAGCGCGAGGGCGTCGGCCAGCGCCTGCACGGTACGGATCTGGGGGCGGCGGCTGTGGCCCCGTTCCAGGTCGCCGATCGCCCGTGCGCTGACCCCCGATCGCTCGGCGAGTTCCTCCAGGGTGGCGTTGGCCCTGCGCCGGTGGCCGCGCAGCAGCGGTCCGAACGGTTCTGTCTGCGGCTGCACCCTTGCTCGCACCCTTTCTTGATCATGACGGGACGGGGACGAGCCTACGGCCCCCCGGACGGGGCGCGGCAACGCAGCGACGGGTGCACCCTCGCACCCCGGGCCCCACCGTGACATCGCGTCAGCCCGGGTCGGCGCGAGGGCCCGGGTCAGGGCGGGAGCCCATGTCAGCGCGAGGGCCCGCGTCAGCGCGGGAGCCCGGGTCAGGGCAAGGGCACGCGTCAGGGCGGGAGCCCGGGTCAGGGCGAGGCGGCGGGGAGGGCCGCCGGTACGGCCGTGCGGTCGCCGGCCGGGCGGCCGACCGAGGCGGGCAGCGACTGCTCCGACCAGATGACCTTGCCCTGCGGTGTGTAGCGGGTGCCCCAGCGTTTCGCCACCTGGGCCACCAGGAACAGGCCCCGGCCGCCCTCGTCGGTGGTCGCCGCGTACCTGAGGTGCGGCGAGGTGTCGCTCCCGTCGGCCACCTCGCAGATCAGGAACCGGTCGTACAGCAGCCGGATCCGCACCGGCGGGGAGCCGTACCGGATGGCGTTGGTGGCCAGTTCGCTGATCACCAGCTCGGTCTCGAACGCCAGGTCGCCCAGCCCCCACTCGGCCAGCCGCTGCTGCGCCCACAGCCGTACGTCGGCGACGGCGGACGGGTCGGAGGGCACGTCCCGTTCGGCGACCCGGCCGGGGTCGAGCACCTTGGTCCTGGCGATCAGCAGCGCCACGTCGTCCTGCGGCCGTTCCGGCAGCAGTGCGTCCAGCACCTGGTCGCAGTTGTCCTCCGGCTCCCGGTGGCCGTCGGCGAGCGCGGCGCGCAGCAGTTCCATGCCGACGTCGAGGTCCCGGGTGCGCTCCTCGATCAGGCCGTCGGTGTACAGCACGATCTGGGTGCCCTCGGGGAGGTACAGCTCCGCGGTCTCGAAGGGGTGGCCGCCGATGCCCAGCGGCGGCCCGGCGGGCAGGTCCGGGAAGGCGACGCTGCCGTCGGGGTGGACCAGCGCCGGGGGCGGGTGCCCGGCCCGCGCCATGTCGCAGCGCCGGGACACCGGGTCGTAGATCGCGTACAGGCAGGTGGCGCCGGTGACGCCGGAGCCGATGTCGCCGTCGGCCTCCTCCAGGTCGATGCGGTTCACCAGCTCGTCGAGGTGGTTCAGCAGTTCGTCCGGCGGTACGTCGAGGGCGGAGAAGTTGTGGACCGCGGTCCGCAGCCGGCCCATGGTGGCCGCGGCGTGCAGGCCGTGGCCGACCACGTCGCCGACCACCAGCGCGACCCGGCTGCCGGGCAGCGGGATCACGTCGAACCAGTCACCGCTGACCCCGGACTGGGCGGGCAGGTAGCGGTGGGCGACCTCCAGCGCGTTCTGCCCGGGCAGCGCGCGCGGCAGCAGGCTGCGCTGAAGGGTGACGGCCATCGCGTGCTCGCGGGTGTACCGGCGGGCGTTGTCGATGCTGACCGCGGCCCGCGCGACCATCTCCTCGGCCAGCGACCGGTCCTCGTCGTCGAACGGTTCGGGTTTCTGCGAGCGCCAGAAGTTGGCGACGCCCAGCACCATGCCGCGGGCCTTCAGCGGGGTGGTGATCAGGGAGTGCACCCCGTAGTCGAGGATCCGCCGGGTCATCTCCGGGTCCTGGGCCTGCCAGCCGTGCGCCACCGACAGGTCGGGGACCACCTGCGAGCTGCCGCTGTCGAACCCGCGGGCCTGCGGCGTCGAGGCGAGGAACGCGATCAGCTTGCCGGGCGGGTAGAACGGCGGGTCCTCGCGGATCCCGTGGACCGCGGTGCGGCGCAGGTCGACGCCGGCGCTGGTGGGCTCGTCGCCGTGCAGCACGGGGTCGGCCAGGTCGACGGTGACGAAGTCCGCGAAGGCGGGGACGGCGACCCTGGCCAGCTCCTCGGAGGTCCGCCCGACGTCCAGGGTCGTCCCGATGCCGACCCCGGCCTCGTACAGCAGCTCCAGCCGCTTGCCCGCGACCTCGGCCTTTCCGCTCAGCGCCAGCAGGTCGGTCGAGTCGCGCAGGGTCGCGACGGTCCCGAGCGAGCCGCGCTGGCGGCCGGTCGGGCGCTGGTTGACGGCGATCAGCCGGCCGCCCGCCCGGTGGATCTCGTCGGTCGCCACCCGGCCCGACAGCAGCAGCTCGGCGACCTCGGCGTCCAGGCCCCGAAGGTCCGCGAGGTTCCGGCCCTCGGCGTCCGGCGGCAGGCCCAGCAACTCCTTGGCCTCGTCGTTCGCCAGCAGCAGCCGGCTGTCCTGGCCGACGATGACCACGCCCTCGCGGACCGCGTGCAGCACGGCGTCGTGGTGCTCGTACATGCGGGTGATCTCGGCCGGGCCCAGGCCGTGCGTCTGGCGCTTCAGCCGCCGGGCGATCAGGGCGCTGCCGGCGGTGGCCACCGCGAGCGCGGCGGCGCCGGTCCCCAGGATGACGGGCAGCTGCCGGTCGCCGGCGGTGTCGACGTTCTTGACCTTCAGCCCGGCCGAGACCAGGCCCACCACCGTGCCGGAGGGGTCGGTGACCGGCACCACGGCCTGCACCTCGTGCCCGAGCGGGCCGTGCACGCTCTCGGTGTAGACGCGGCCCTCCAGCGAGGGCTGGATGGTGCCGACGAACCGCTTCCCGATCCGGTCGGGCAGCGGATGGGTGTAGCGGATCCCGTTGGTGTCCATCACCACGATGAAGTCGACGCCCGCGGGCCCCCGCGCCGCCTCGGTCAGCGGCTGGAGCACGGCCGTGGGATCGGGCGACTGCAGGGCGTCCACCACACCGGGCGAGTGCGCGAAGGTCTCGGCGACCGCGACCGACCGGTTCTTCGCCTCCGCCTCGCTGTTGCCGCGCGCCTCGAGCAGCAGCGACAGGATCGCCCCCACGACCAGCAGCACCACGACGACCACTTGCAGCACGAAGACCTGACCGGCCACACTGCGCCGGCCCCTCGCCACCAGCGACCGGTCCGACACTCTCCGGGATCGGCCGACGCGTTCGACCATGCGTCATTTCTAACACCGCGAAGGCGACCCGACCACGAAGCCGGAGCGCAGCCGGGTGCGGCAGCGGCCGGGCGGCTGCAGCGGGCGACCTTCCGGACACGCACCGGGGTCTCCGGCCCGCGAAGCCCTCCGATTGCGTGCACACAATCCGCTCATAACTCCTCCACGGCAACGATCAGCGGACTAGGCTCCGAGCAGCCCCGCGGAGACGCTCCGCCGAGGGCAGGGACCGAGGTGGAACGGCTGTGCGCGCTCCTGGCGCCCAGCCCGGTTTGGCGTGGGGGACAGCAGTGCTGGACATGGTCAAGGGTGCGAACGTCGGACTGGCCACACTGGGCGAGAGCACCGATTCCCTCATCGTGAGCCTGGGGTGGAACAGTCCGACCGGCGAAGGCGACGCCGACGTCTCCGTCCTGCAGATCGCCGGCAACGGCAAGGTCCGGAGCAACACCGACTTCTACTTCTACAACAACCCGACGGCCGCAGACGGCAGCGTGCAGCTCCTCGGACAGATTCCGACCGAGGCAGGCACGGAGGACCGCATCCAGCTCGACCTGACCGCCGTACCCGAAGGCGTCGAACGCCTGGTGATCGCAGCCAGCCGCCACCAGCGGGCCGAGTTCGGGCAGTTGGACGACCTGCGGCTGGGCCTCGCCGACAGCAGCGGGGAGCAGCTGCTCAGGTTCTCCATCACCGACGCGGGCGTGGAGAGCGCCTTCGTCTTCGGCGAGATCTACCGGCGCGGCCAGGAGTGGAAGTTCCGCGCCGTCGGGCAGGGGTACGACACCGGGCTCGCGGGGCT
Source organism: Kitasatospora sp. NEAU-CNBT7 (assembly GCF_057220535.1). Classification (NCBI taxonomy): domain Bacteria; kingdom Bacillati; phylum Actinomycetota; class Actinomycetes; order Kitasatosporales; family Streptomycetaceae; genus Kitasatospora; species Kitasatospora sp. NEAU-CNBT7. The sequence continues at coordinate 162,211 of NZ_JBXQQB010000016.1, forward strand.
CGCCACGGACTTCGGGATCGAGATCGACGACGACGCGGAGAGCGAGGCCCCCGCGTCCGAGCCGGAGGCCGCGGCGGACGCGCCACCGCCGTCGGCGCTCTCCCGGGAACTCCCCGGTCCTGCCGCACCGGACACCGCGCCGAAGACGGTGCCTGTCATTGCGCCGGACGGTGCGCCGGGTACCGGGAGCTTCATCCCCGCACCGGCCTCGCCCGCACCGTCGCCCGCGGCCGAGCCCAAGCGGCTGCGCACTGCCAAGAAGAAGGTGACGCTGCCGAAGCAGCCGAAGAAGTCGCTGGCCGAGAACGACGCCTGGCGTTCGGCCCGGCTGTTCCCTGCCACGACGCTCAAGAGCGACCGGGAGCGGGAGGTCCGGGCCACCTCGGTCCTGCTCTCGGTGATGGCCCAGGTGCCGGAGTTCGGCCGTCGACTCACGGCCGCGTTCGGGGCACCCGCCGGACGGATGGAGACCTTCACGGAGGTCTCGCTCCCCCACGGCGAGTCTCCCAAGCGGCCCGATGGGGTGATCAGGGTCGAACGTGCCGGACGGTTGTGGACCGCCCTGGTGGAGAGCAAGACCAACGGAAATCCGCTGAAACCCGAGCAGGTACAGGACTACATGGACATCGCCGCCCGGCGCGGCTACGAGGCGGTGATCACGCTCTCCAACGACGTGGCCCTGGAAGGCAGCCCGCTCGTCCCGGTCAAGGTCGACGGCCGGCGGAAGCACAAGGTGGTGCTCTGGCACCTGTCCTGGGCCGAGGTCGCGTACCAGGCGAAGATGCTGATCCGGCACGAGGGCGTCGGCAACCCGGCCCACGCCTGGCTGCTGCAGGAGCTGCTGCACTACCTGCAGCACGACAACTCCGGCTGCCACGGCTTCCAGAACATGGGCCCGGCGTGGGTCCCGGTCCGCAACGGGATCGACGACGAGACGCTGACCCCGGGTGACGAGCGGGCCACCCAGGTCGTCGAGAGCTGGGAGCGGCTGATCCGGCAGGTGTGCCTCCAGCTCGGGGGCGAGCTGGGTGTGACGGTCCTGCCCGTGCAGCGGGCCCGCCGCGGTGACGATCCCCGGGCACGGCGTGCCGCTCTCGCCGAAGGGCTCTGCACTGACGGGCGCCTGCACGCAGCGATCCGGGTCGAGGACGTCATCGGCACCATCGCGATCGTGGCCGATCTGCGGGTCGGGCGGCTGCGGACCTCCATCGAGGTTCCGGCGCCCGAGCAGGGCTATCCGCTGAGCTGGGCCAAGCGCCTGGTCCGGCAGCTCGCCGACGCACCGGCCGATCTGCACGTCGAGACCCTGACCGACGGGCCCGGCCCGGGCCCGCGCGGCACCCTGGAGAAGCTGCGGCCCGAGCCGGGCGACCTGTTGCCGAAGGACTCCGCCCGCATCACCGGTTTCCGGCTGTCCCTGTCCAAGGGCGTCGGCAGCACCCGCGGCAACGCCGAGTCCGGCTTCATCCGGAGCGTCGACGCCGCCGTCGCCCGGTTCCACACCGGGATCGTCGCCTGCCTGGACCACCGGCCGGGCCGCCGCCCGTAGCAGCCCACCTACAGCAACCCGCCGGTGCTCGGCGGCCGAGGACGCCCGGCGCGGCCGCCCCGGCGGGCCGGTGGATACGCCTAGGCTCGACCGGCGGACGCCGTCACCGGGCCGCCAGGACCGAGGAGGAGCGCATGACCGCTGGTGCCCTGGACGGCATCGTCGTCGCCGACTTCAGCCGGGTGCTGGCCGGCCCGTACGCCACCATGATGCTCGCGGACCTCGGCGCGGACGTGGTCAAGGTCGAACGGCCGGGGACCGGGGACGACACCCGGGCCTGGGGCCCGCCGTTCGACGCGGACGGGCAGGCGACGTACTTCAACGCCGTCAACCGCAACAAGCGCTCGGTGGTGCTCGACCTCCGCGACGGCCGGGACCTCGGCCGGGCGCTCGAGCTGGTGCGCGGGGCCGACGTCGTGGTGGAGAACTTCCGCGCCGGGACCATGGACCGCCTCGGCCTCGGCTACCGGGACCTGCGGGCCGTACGACCCGGCCTGGTCTACTGCTCGATCACCGGCTTCGGCTCGGGCGAGGGCGCCGCGCTGGCCGGTTACGACCTGCTGGTCCAGGCCGTCGGCGGGCTGATGAGCGTCACCGGGCCCGGCCCCGGCGAGCCCACCAAGGCCGGGGTCGCGCTGGTCGACGTCCTCACCGGGGTGCACGCGCTGGCCGGGATCCTGGCCGCGCTGCGCCACCGGGACCGGACCGGGCAGGGGCAGCTGGTCGAGGTCAACCTGCTGTCCACGCTGCTGTCGTCGCTGGTGAACCAGGCCTCCGGGTACCTCGGTGCGGGCGTGGTCCCCGGCATCCTCGGCAACCGCCATCCGAGCATCGCCCCGTACGAGGTGTTCCCGACGGCGGACCGCCCGCTGGTGCTGGCCGTCGGCAACGACCGGCAGTTCCGGGCCCTGGCGCAGGCGGTCGGCCGCGAAGCGCTGGCCGACGACCCGCGCTTCGCGCACAACACCGACCGGGTCGCGCACCGGACGGCGCTGGCGGCCGAACTGACGGAACGGCTGGCGGCGCGCGGCGCGGACGAGTGGTTCGCGCTGTTCCGCGCGGCCGGGGTGCCGGCCGGCCCGATCAACGACGTGCGGGAGGCGTTCGGCCTCGCCGCCGCGCTCGGGCTGGAGCCGGCCGTCGCGGTGCCGGGCAGCGCGGCGCCTCAGGTGGCCAACCCGATCACGATGTCCGTCACCCCGCCCCGCTACCACCGCGCCCCGCCGCGGCTCGGCGAGGGCTGAACCCGCGCGCAGGCCGGGGCCACCCGCTCAGGCCACCCCCGCCGCGTCCAACAGGGCGTTCGCGGTGGTCACGGCCAGCCCGTCCAGCGGCTGCCCCTGGACGACCGCCCGGCTGCCCGCACCGTCGAAGACGATGGTCAGCCGGCGGGCCAGGGTCTCGGGGTCGGCCGCGCCGCCCCGGGCGGCCTCGCGGTGGAAGAAGGCGGTCAGGGCGTCCTTGGAGCGGCGGGCGACCAGGCTGGCCGGGTGCCCCGGGTCCTTGAGCTCGACCGCCGTGGCGACGAAGGGGCAGCCGCGGTACTCCGGCGCGGCGGCCAGCGCCTCCAGGCGCTCGAACACGTGCAACATGCGGGCGCGCGGCGGCCGGGGGTCGTCCTCGTCGGGCAGGGTCAGCGCCAGGTAGGCGGGGCTGCGCCGCTCCAGGCTCGCCGCGAGGACCTCGTCCTTGCTGTCGAACAGCTGGTACATGGTGCGCTTGGACACCCCGGCCGCCCGGCACAGCGCGTCCACGCCGATGCCGACGCCCTCCCGGTAGAACAGGCCGGCCGCGGCGTCCAGCAGGCGCTCCCGCGCGGACACCTTCACGCCTTCGTCCATGGTCATGCTCCCGAGATTACGCGAACCCTTGCCGTTTGGAAACCGATCGGTATACCTTGAGGGAAACGGAGGAAACCGATCGGTTTCCAGATCTGAGGGAGAACGGTCATGACCACGATCGAAGGCGCGAACGTCCTGGTCACCGGCGGCAGCCGCGGCCTCGGCAAGGCCCTGGTGGAGGCGCTGTACGCCCGGGGCGCGAAGCAGGTCTACGCCACCGCCCGCGACCCGCGGACCGTCACCCACCCCGACGCCGTGCCGCTGGCGATGGAGATCACCGACCCGGCATCGGTCGCCGCGGCGGCCGAGCGGGCCCAGGACGTCACCATCCTGGTCAACAATGCCGCGGGCCTGGTCGGCGCGTCCTTCCTGGACTCCCCGGTCGAGGACGTCCGGCGGGAGTTCGAGGCCAACTTCTACGGCCCGCTGCTCACCACCCGCGCGTTCGTGCCGATCATCGAGCGCAACGGCGGCGGCCACCTGCTCACCGTCCACTCCGTGCTCTCCTGGGTGGCGCTGTCCGGCTCCTACAGCGCCTCCAAGGCGGCCCTGTGGTCGCAGACCAACTCCCTGCGGCTGGACCTCAAGCCGCGCGGCATCAACGTCACCGGCCTGCACGTCGGCTACCTCGACACCGACATGGCCGCCGGCGTCGACGCACCCAAGTCCTCCCCGCACGCCGTCGCCGAGCAGGCACTCGACGGGATCGAGGCCGACGCGTACGAGGTCATCGCCGACGAGCTCACCCGCCGGGTCAAGTCCGGCCTGTCGGCCGACCTCGGCGCCCTCTACCCCCAGCTCGCCGGGTAGCGCCGCCGGGCGGGCCGGCCCCCGGCTCCCGGCTCCCCGCTCCCGGCTCCCGGGGCGCTGATCGCGGACGCCGGGACGGGCCCGAGCCGGGTGACGGCGGGTATCTTTTCGGCAGCCCCGCCGCTCGGCTCCGCCCGTCCCGCCCTTCCGCCCGCCCCCGAGTCCATCCGGAGCAGCCTCGTGTCCACCCCCCATGCCCGGCCGCGGATAGCCGTGTTCGGCGCCGGATCCATCGGCTGCCACCTCGGCGGCATGCTCGCCGCGACCGCCGACGTCACGCTGATCGGCCGGCCGGCCGCGATGGCCGAGATCGACGCCGGGGGGCTGACCCTCACCGGTCCGGGCCCGGCCCGCCGCGAGGTCCGCGGCCTGGCCACCGCCACAGGGCCGGAGGCCGCGGCCGGCGCGGACCTCGTCCTGGTCACGGTGAAGTCCGCGGACACCGCGGCCGCCGCCCGGGAACTCGCCCCGCACCTCGGCCCCGGCACGGTGGTGGTGAGTTTCCAGAACGGCCTGCACAACCCGGCGGTGCTGGCGGCGGCGCTGCCGTCCCACCGGGTGCTGGCCGGCATGGTGCCGTACAACGTGGTGCGGACCGGGCCCGCCGCCTTCCACCAGGGCAGTGGCGGCTCTCTGATGCTGGCGGCCGGGGAGGGCGCGGACGCGCTCGCCGCGGCGGCCCGGGCGGGCGGTCTGCTGCTGGAGCTGCGGTCGGACATGCCGGCCGTCCAGGCGGCGAAGCTGCTGCTGAACCTCAACAACGCGGTCAACGCGCTCTCCGGCCTGCCCCTGCGCGAGCAGGTCGGGCAGCGGGCGTACCGGCTGTGCGTGGCGCACTGCCAGCGGGAGGCCCTGGCGGCGTTCCGGGCCGCCGGGGTGACGCCGGCCCGGCTCGGGCCGGTGCCGCCCGCGCTGATGCCACGGGTGCTGGGACTGCCGGACGCGCTGTTCCAGCTGCTGGCGGGGGCGAGTCTGCGGATCGACGCCACCGCCCGCTCCTCGATGTGGGAGGACCTCCAGCGCGGCCGCCCCACCGAGATCGACTCGCTCCAGGGCGAGATCGTCGCGCTCGCGGGACGCCACGCCCTCGCGGCCCCGGCCAACGCCCGCTTGATCGCCCTGGTCCGCGAGGCGGAGGCGGCGGCCCCCGGCACGGCGCCCGGCTGGGCCGGGCCCGCACTTCTCGCCGAACTCGCCGCGGCCCGCTGACACCTGGGCCCGCTGACACGTCGGCCGGCTGCCTCCTCGGCCGGCGCCGGCCGGGCGGGGCGAGCCGGGCGGGCCTTCCCCCGGACCGGCCCGCCCGGCGGCCGGTTATAGTCCTGCGAACCGCCGTCTCCGGCGGACCGCCGTCGAACCGTCCTGGCCGCCGGCCTCGGCGCGTCCCCACGGACGCACGGACGCACCGGCCACCGTACGGAGCAACTCCCGTACGAGGCCCCCGTACGGACCGACCCCGTGCGAGCCGCCGGGGCGGCGCCCCAGTGTCCGCCCCCGCTGCCCCGAGAGGTCCCCGCCCCGTGCCCGAGCCCAGCTTCAGCGTCCTGTCCCCGGACTTCGCCGCCGATCCCTACCGGTACTTCGGCCGGCTGCGGGACCGGTCGCCGGTGCACTACGAGCCGGCTCTCGACAGCTACTTCCTCTCCCGCCACGGGGATGTGCGGCGGGTGCTGACGGACCATGACGCGTTCACCACCCGGACCCTGCAGGTGCGCGCCGAGCCGGTGATGCGCGGGCCGGTGCTCGCCCAGATGACCGGCGCCGAGCACACCGCCAAGCGGAAGATCGTCGTGCGGGGCTTCACCGGCCCGGCCCTGCAGCAGCAGGTCGGCGCGATCCGCTCCATCGCCGCCGAGCTCGTCGCGCCGTTCCTCCCCCGGGGCCGGATGGATGTCGTCGACGACTTCGGCAAGCCGTTCGCCGTCCAGGTGACGCTCGAGGTCCTCGGCCTGGACCGGCGGGACTGGCGGCGGGTCGCCGAGTGGCTGGGCGGGGTCGGCGAGTTCATCACCGGCCTGGTGCTCACGCCCGAACGCCGCCGCCACTGCCTGGACTGCGCCGAGCAGTTGGAGGCCTACCTCGCACCGGTCATCGAGCAGCGGCGACGGGATCCCGGCGGGGACCTGATCTCGATGCTGTGCACGGCCGAGTTCGAGGGCATCGCGATGAGCGACCGCGAGATCACCGCGCTGATCATCAACGTCCTGATAGCCGCCGTCGAGCCCGCCGACAAGACGCTCGCCCTGCTGCTCAAGCACCTGATCGACCACCCGGACCAGCTGGCCCGGGTCCGCCGGGACCCGGCCCTGCTGCCCGCGGCCATCGCCGAGACCCTGCGCCTCACCCCGCCCGTGCAGTTGATCCCCCGCCAGGCGGAGGAGGATTCGGTGTTCGCGGGCACCGTCGTACCGGCGGGCGCCACCGTGTTCTGCATGATCGGCGCGGCCAACCGGGACCCCGCGGCCTTCGCCGACCCGGACGCCTTCGACCTCCACCGCGCGGACCTGGGCACCGCCCGTTCCTTCACCGCCGCCGCCCAGCACCTGTCCTTCGGCGCCGGGCTGCACCAGTGCGTCGGTGCGGCCTTCGCCCGCGCGGAGATCGAGACCGTGGCCGCGCTGCTGCTCCCGCTGCTCGACCGGGTCCGCCTCGCACCGGGTTTCCGGTACCGGGAGAGCGGCCTGTACACCCGTGGTCCGGTGTCCCTCCTGCTGGACTTCACCCCCGTCCCCGAGGGCACGGCCGGCGGTCCGGCGGGCGGCTGAGGCCCCGTCCGGGGTTCCGGTGATATCGAAATCCCGGCCATACCGGGTATGTTGGGCCGGGTCCCGAGATCGGCCGGGCCGGCCGGATCAGGGTGGCGCAGCGGCGGGCCGGACCGTTCGGGTACCGATCGTCGGGTACCGGTCGCCGCCGGGGCCGGAGGAACAGCCGGAGGTCGTCGTCCGGTGCGGGGCACGGGGAAGGGGAGCCGTCATGGTGTCCGTCGGAGAGCGGCTGAGCACCGCGCGCGTACAGGCTTTCATCGGGCGGGACGAGCAGCTCGGGCGGTTCGCCGGGGCGCTGGCCGACGATCCGGGGGCGCCGTTCGCCTTCTACGTGTTCGGGCCGGGCGGGATCGGGAAGTCGACGCTGCTGCGGCGGCTGGCGGACCACGCCAGGGCCGCGGGCCGGCTGCTGGTCGAGCTCGACGGGCGGTTCGTCGGCCGGGACCCGGCCGACTTCGAGCGGGCGGCGGCGGCCTTCCTGGACGTGCCCGGCACGGTGCTGTTCGTGGACTCCTTCGAGCACTGCCAGTGGCTGGAGAGCTGGCTGTGGCACCACTTCCTGCCGCGGGCGGCGGACGGCGCACTCGTCGTCCTGGGCGGGCGGCTCGCGCCGCAGCCGCAGTGGACCGCGGACCCGGCCTGGGCCGGTCTGCTGCACGTGACCGAGCTGGAGCCGTTCACCGAGCAGCAGGCCCGGAGTCTGCTGGCCGCGGCGGCGATCGGGCCGGAGCTGCGGGAGCTGGTGCTCCGCTTCGCGGGCGGCAACCCGCTGGCGCTGTCGCTCGCGGCGGCGGCGGGCTGGACCGGCTGGAACCGGGAGGAGGTCTGGGCGCCGTCGGCCGACGTGCTGCGGACCCTGCTGGTGGGGCTGATCGGGGAGGTGCCCTCGGCGGCCCACCGCCGTGCGCTGGAGGTGGCCGCGCAGGCCTATTCGACCTCCGAGGAGCTGCTCGCGGCGGTGCTGCCGGAGGAGGACGCCCATCTGCTGTTCGCGTGGCTGCGGGACCTGCCGTTCATGGAGTCCACCCACCGGGGGCTGCACCCGCACGACGCCGCCCGCGAGACGCTCGCCGCCGACCTGCGCTGGCGGGCCCCCAACGCCTTCGTGAACATGCGCCGCCGGCTGGCGGAGGAGTACCTGCGCCTGCTGCGCGACGCCCCCGAGGAGCGGGTCTGGACCGTCACCGACGAGCTGTTCTACCTCTTCCGGGACGGGGAGATCGTGGCCCGGCTGCGCACCTGGTCCCGCGAGGACGAGGTGCACGACCGCCCGCTGCACCCGGACGACCTCGACACCGTGCTGCGGATGGCGGCCGAGACCGAGGGCCCGGCGTCCGCGGCCGTGGTCCGCTACTGGGCCGAGCGCCAGCCGCAGGCCTTCAGCGTCTACCGGCTGGTCACCACCGGCCGGATCGTGGCGTTCACGGCCCGTCTGGCGCTGCCGTCCCCGCCGGACCCCGAGGACCTGGCCGCCGACCCGGTCGTGGCCGCCGCCTGGGAGTACGCCGCCGCCACCGCGCCGGTCGGCCCGGGCGAGCACATCGGGGTCAGCCGCTTCACGGTCTATCCCGAGCGGTACCAGGTCCCCTCCCGGGTGATCGACCTGAGCAGTTCCCGGGCCCAGGCGGAGTCCGCCCGGGCCCGTGGCCGGGCCTTCGGCTTCGCCGTCTGGCGGGACGCCGACGCGTGGGCCGCGCGGGTCAGGGGCAGCCTCGCCGACACCGGCGCGCGGCCGCGGGTCGGCGAGTACACGTACGGGCTGTTCGCGGTCGACTGGCGGCTGGTGCCGGTCGAGACCTGGCTGCGCCACTTCATCGCGGCCACCGAGGTGCCGGTCCCGTCCGGGCCGTCCGGCACCTCCCGCACCGCGTTCGACCAGGCCGTCCGGGAGGCCCTGGCGCACTGGCGCGACCCGGGTGCCTTCGCCGCCTGCGCGCTGATGCGGGCCCGGATCGCGGCCGACCTCGACGACCCGGCCGGGGAGCTGCGCGCCCTGCTGCGCCGGGCCGTCGACGACCTCGCCCGTGACCCGCGCGGGGTCCGGGCCCGCGACGCCCTGTCGGCGAGCTACTTCTCCGGTGCGCCCACCCAGGAGGCCGCCGCCCGGCGCCTCGGCCTGCCGTACGGCACCTACCGGCGGCACCTGCGGCAGGGCCTCGACCTGCTCTGCGAGGCGCTGTGGCAGCGCGAGCTGTTCGGCGACCCGGGCGAGCAGCCGCCCCCGCTCTGAGCGGGGCCGCCGCCGGCGCGGGGGCGGCCGGGCGGGAACACCCGGGCCGCCGCGTAGGTTGTGAGCTGCTGGAACGTTCCGCACCCCGACCGAAGGACCCGACCTTGAGCCTCTACGACATCCCGCTGCGCACCCTGGCCGGCGAGCCGGCGTCCCTCGCCGACTACAAGGGCAAGGCCCTGCTGCTGGTGAACGTGGCGTCGAAGTGCGGCCTCACCCCGCAGTACGCCGGCCTGGAGCGGCTGCACGAGCGCTTCGCCGACCGCGGCTTCGCGGTGCTCGGCTTCCCGTGCAACCAGTTCGGCGGCCAGGAGCCGGGCACCGAGGAGGAGATCCAGACCTTCTGCTCGATGACCTACGGGGTGACCTTCCCGCTGTTCGAGAAGCTGGACGTGAACGGTGAGGACCGCCACCCGCTGTTCGCCCGGCTGACCGAGGCCGAGGACGCCGAGGGCGCCGCCGGGGACGTGCAGTGGAACTTCGAGAAGTTCCTGGTCGCGGCGGACGGCACGGTGGCCGGCCGGTTCCGGCCGCGGACCGAGCCGGAGGCCGAGGAGCTGATCGCGGCGATCGAGGCGCAGCTCCCGGCCTGACCGGGCCCGATCGCAGCGCGCCGCCCCTTCCGCCGGACGTCCGGCGGGAGGGGCGGCGCTGTGCGCGGGTGGTCAGCAGCCGCCCAGCAGCGAGGTGAGGGTGGACTTCTCGGCGCTGTCGACGCTGAGGCCGTAGTAGTACTTCACCTGGACCCAGGCGCGGGCGTAGGTGCAGCGGTAGGAGGCCTGGGGCAGCCAGGTGGTGGGGTCCTGGTCGCCCTTGGAGCGGTTGGAGCTCGCCGAGACGGCGATCAGCTGGGGGCGGGTGAGGTCGTTGGCGAACGCCTGGCGCTGGGCGGTGGTCCAGGCCCAGGCGCCGGAGCGCCAGGCCTCGGCGAGCGGGACCAGGTGGTCGATGTCGAAGCTGGAGGCGTTGGTGGTGGTGGCGCCGTCGTAGGCGGAGGTCCAGCTGCCGCTGACGGCGGCGCAGGAGGAGTCGGTGCTGACGCCGCTGCCGTCCCGCTTGATGACCGTCTCGCGGGTGTTGCAGGTGCCGGAGATGGTGATCCAGTGCGGGAACAGCGCCCGGTCGTAGGTCGAGGTGTGGGACTCGGCGGTGACGGTGAGCGCGGCCAGGTAGCTCTTCGCGGTGGCGGTGGAGACCGGGGTGGGGAGGGCGGCCTCGGCGGTGCCGGTGCCGGTGAGCAGCGCGGCGGCGGCGAGCAGGGCGGTGGCCGCGGCGGCGGCTGCGCGGCGGAGCGGGCGGTTCGCGGGCATGCGGACTCCTGGGGGCGGGGAGGCGGGGACGGCGTCCGTACGGATGGGTGTTCGGACGGTCAACCAGCCTGGCGCGCACCAGGTTTACGCGGGTAGACCCGGGAGGTGAACAGTTCCCGCCGGGTCTGCGGAGCCGCTGTGCCCGCCCTGTGCGCCCGCGCCGCGCAGGTGCGGCGGCCGGGCCGGCGGCCGGCGCGCGGCCACAGGTCCCGAACCGGTGACAGGTGTGCAACTACCGGACGACCGGCGGGCGTCACAGGGAAGTACTGGCTGCACACTGTCAGTGGGGGCGGACAGGATCGGCGTGGTCCTGTCGACGCAGGGAGGGGATGCGCGATGACGACGGCACAGGTACGCACCGTCCACGGGCTGTTCGAGGAGCAGGCCCGCCGGGCGCCGGGGGCACCGGCCGTGGTGTGCGGCGCCGAGCAGCTCACGTACGGCGAACTCGACGCCCGGGCCAACCGGTTGGCGCACCGGCTGGTGGCGCTCGGGCTGGGCCCGGAGCGGCCCGCGGCGGTGGCCCTGGGGCGGGGGCCCGAGCTGCTGACGGCAGTGCTGGCGGTGCTGAAGGCGGGCGGTGCCTACGTGCCGCTGGAGCCGACCGGCCCGGATGCGGTGATCCGTCATGTCCTGGCGGACGCCGACCCGGTGGTCGTGGTCAGCGACGAGGTGCACCGGGTCCGGCTGGCGGACGCCACCTCACGTCCGGTGCTCTGTCTGGACACCGAGGCCGGCGCCCTGGCCGCGCTGCCGTCCACGGCGCCGGACGTCCGGGTCCGGGACGCCGACGTGGCCTGCGTGTTCTACACCTCGGGGTCGACCGGCGCCCCCAAGGGCGTGCAGATCGAGCACCGCAACCTGCTGCACGCGTACCGGGGTTGGCAGGAGGTGTACCGGCTGACCGACGCCGACCGGATCCTGCAGACGGCGACCCTGGAGTTCGACGTGTTCACCGCGGACTGGCTGCGCGCGCTCGGCACCGGCGCCACCCTGGTGATGGCCAGGCGCAACTTCACCCTGGACCGCACGGCCGAACTGCGCGAGCTGCACGAGCTGGTGATCGGCGAGCGGATCACCGTGATGGAGGTCAACGTCCACCTGCTGCGCCGGCTGTTCGCCCATCTCCGGCCGCTCGGGCTGGAGCTGGGAGCGGTGCGGCTGCTGTCGGTGGGCGCCGAGAAGTGGTACCTGGACGAGCAGTTGCGGATCCAGCGCTACCTGGGCCCGGACGTGCGGCAGATCAACGTCTACGGCGTCGCCGAGGCCGCGGTGGACAGCACCTACTTCGACCCGGCCACCCTGGCGGACCCGCCCGAGCACCCGGAGCGGCTGTCCCTGATCGGCGTCCCCTTCCCGGGCAACCGGGTGCACCTGCTGGACCCGCAGGGCGTCCCGGTGGCGCCCGGCGAGTGCGGCGAGATCTGCCTGTCCGGTCCCGGTGTCGGCCGCGGCTACCTCAACCAGCCGAAGCTGACCGCCGAACGGTTCTTCGCCGACCCGGCCCGCCCGGACCTGCGGCTCTACCGCACCGGTGACCTCGGGCGGCTGCGCCCGGACGGCATCCTGGAGTTCGTCAGCCGCGACCTCGGCCCGGAGACGGCCGCCGCCGTCCGGGTCGAGACGCTGCTGCGCGGGCACCCGGACGTCCTCGAGTGCGCGGTCGCCACGGTCGACCTCGAGCCGGCCAGGGAGCCGGCCCTGGTCGCGTACGTGGTCGCGGACCCCGGCCGGGCGGCGGACGCCTGGGCGCTCCGCAGCCACCTGGCCGAACGGCTGCCCGCCGACGCGCTGCCGGACGCGGTGGTGCCGCTGCCCGGCCTCCCGCGCACCCGGGCGGGCAAGCTCGACCGGGCCGCGCTGCCGCTGCCCGCGCCCCGGGCCGAGAAGGCGCCGTCCGGCAAGTCGGGCCGGCGGGCCTCGGGCGGCAAGGGCGCGGCGGGGGTGTGGGCCGACGGGGACACCACCTCCGGGGTGTGGGCCGGCCTGACGGTGCTCTTCACCGTGCTCGCCCGGCTGTCCACCTCCACCTTCTGGCCGGGCTCGACCGATCTGCGGCTGGTCCCGGAGCCGTGGGCCACCGTGTTCCAGCTGCTGTACTGGGCCGAGTCGCTGGGCGCCGGACTCGGCCTCGCCTTCCTGCTCCTGGGCGGGCCGGCGCTGGCCCGGTCCGGCCGCCCCGGCGGCCTGACCGTGCTGACCCGGGTGGCCGTGTTCTGGCTGCTGGCCTCCTGGTGGCCGCAGGACAACTTCTACCGGACCACCGACCCGCGGAACTGGTCCACCCAGGGCGCCCTGGTGGTGGTGTTCAACATCGCGCTGATCGCCTCGGCCGCGGTGGTGGTCCGCTTCCTGACCTGGCAGGCGCCCCGGCCGGTCCGCTGACGCTCACCCGGCGGTGAGCGGGTCGAAGGGGTCGCCGAGGGCCAGGTTGGCGGCCCGGGCGACCGCCTCGGCCGCGTCCAGCGCGTCCGGGTCCGTCGCGGCGAGGGCCACGCCCACCGTCGGCTGTGCCTCGAAACCGGCCGTGGGGATGGTCGGCAGCAGGGTGGCGCCGAACCGGGCGCAGCGCCGGGCCACCGCCTCCAGGTGGGCCAGCAGCGCCTGCTGGCCGAGCCGGGCGCCGAGCGGCAGCCGGTCGATGGTGCGGACCAGGTGGCCGGGGCCGCGGACGGCGTCCAGCCGGGCCTGGATCATGAACGCCACGGCGGGCCCGGTGAGCCGTACGTTGGTCTCGGTCGGGGCGAGGCGCCCGGCCGGGTCGGTGACGAAGTCGACGTCGTACCAGCCCCGGTGGCCGGCCGCGGCCAGCTCCCGTCCGACCTCGAGGCCGAACGGGACGGCCGCGGCGGCCAGCCGGGCGGGTACGGTGCCCGGGCCGACGGTCGCGCCCGCGTAGGCGGTGTCCTCGACCCGCATCAGGGCGACGCCGACCGGGTGGACGGTGCCGTCCTCGGTGATCAGACCGTCGAAGCTGGGGTGGCGCAGCCGGCCGCCGCCCTCGACGTACTCCTCGACCAGCAGGCCGGTGCCGGACGGCAGGACCCGGTCGCCGGCCAGCCGGCGCAGCAGGTTCCGGGCGCCGCCGGCGGCGGCGACCTGCCCGGGGGTCAGGACGGCGGTGCCGAACCCGCCGACGCCGTGCCGGGCCTTGAGGACGGTGCTCCGGCCGGTGCGGGCCCGTTCGTCGACGGCCCTGGCCACGGCCCGCGGGGAGTCCACCGCGCGCTGCGCGGGGACCCGGATGCCGGGGTGGCCGGGTGCGAGGCGGGTGAACAGGGCGTGCGAGGCGTCCTTGGCCTCGTAGCGGCGGACGGCCGCCACGCCCGGACCGGTCCCCTCGGTGGTGCCCCAGTGCCGGACGGGCAGGGCGAGTGCGTCGAGCCGGCGGCGCAGTTCGGGGCGGGCGGCGAGGGCGGGGCCGATCAGCCGGCCGTCCCCGGCGAGGCCGCTGTGCACCTCGACCTCGGACCAGTCGAGGATCCCCTCGAGCCGGCGGACCCACTCCGGCTCGACCTGGTGCGGCAGGACCAGCACGGCCGGGTGGGGGCTGTAGAAGGCGGCGAGGCAGGAGTAGTGGTGGCCGTGCCGGGTGCTGTCGGCCGACCTGGGGAGGAACTGGGCGTTGAAGTCGGCGACGTTCCCGATGTGCACGGCCCTGCGGCCGCCGGTCCAGGCCTCGGCCCACGCTGCGGTACCCATCCGCCGAGACTACGGCCCCGCCCGGGCGGGCGGGGCCGGAAAGGGCGGGGCTCCTCGGACGGCTGCTGACCGCGGGTCAGGCCTCGCCGGGGTGCCAGGCGGGCCACTCCCAGGGGCGGTCCTCCCACTGCACCAGCAGCGGGTCGTGCGGGTCGAGGTCCGGGAAGTGGTGCTTGATCTCCGGTTCGAACTCCTCGGGCGCCAGCGGCTTCCAGCCGATGCCCTCGAAGCGGACCAGCCGGTAGCGGCTGTCGGTCCGGAACTCGGCGATCTCGACCAGCGGCTTCACCCTCCGGCTGGGGTCGTCCATGGTGTGCTCCCTGTGTGCGGCGCGCTCCGTGAGGTTCTCCATCCCGCCAGGATCGCCGCGGGGCCGGGCCGCCGCACTCCGTGCCTCGGCCGGGTGGACGCATCGCGTGGGCCGTTCCGCAACCGCCGGTCCGTCGTTGGGCACGGCGGGCGGGTGCCCCGGGCCCGTACGGGCCGGACGGCCGGACGGCGTGGAGGGATCGCGTGGAAGAGCAGTGGCAGCCGCCCTGGCAGTACTCCTGGGAGCGGCAGCAGCCCGCCGGGCCGCCCGCCGTACCGCCCCCGCCCCCGCCCCGGGCACCGCAGGCCGGGCCCGCGCGGCCGCGCGCCCAGCGGGTGGCGCGGGTGGCGGTGCTGCTCGGGGGTGCGATGGTGCTGGGCGGGCTGCTGGCCACCTGCGGACCGCTGGCCGAGGAGTCCACCGGCACGCTGGTCGGCGGCACCTCCACCGCCGGGCCCGGTCCGACGCCGCTCGCCCCGCCGCCGGTGCCGGGTCCGCCCTCCCCCGGGCGGTCCGGCACCTCCGGCCCCGTCGGCGCGACCGCCGTGGCCGACGACGAGGTGCAGCGCTCGACGGCGTCCGGCGGCCCGGCCGGCGGGGCGCCCGCCGCGTCCCCGCCGTCGCCCTCGGGCCGCCGCACGGGCGCGGCCCGGCCGTCCGCCTCGGTGCACCGGCCGCCGGGCGGCGCGGTGCGTCCGCAGCCGAGTCCGCCGCTGCTGTCCGGCCTGGCGATCTGCGCCGAGGCGGAACGGCTCGGCCAGTGGAAGCCCGGCTCCCAGCAGGCCCAGGTCTGCCGCGGCCTGTACGGCGGCTGAGCCCCGCCGGGGCCCGCCGGTCCCGTACCGTGAAGGACGGGCCGGCGGTGGTCGGGCCGGTACGCGGGAGGAGACCGTGATGGGCGCAGGGGTACCGGCGAAGGGCCGGGCCGGCCGCGGTGCGCGGGGGCTGGACGGTGCGGCCGTCGGCCGCTCGGCATGGGGGCTGTACCGCGAGACCCGGCGGCCCGGCGCGCCCGGGCTCGGCGCCCGGGTCGCGGCGCTGCCGCGGCTGGTCGGGGACGTGCTGCTGCGCCGCTACCCCGGCGTGGGGCCGGGGAAGCTGGTGGGCCTCGGCCTGCTGGTCGGGCTGTACCTGGTGAGCCCGCTCGACGCGGTGCCGGACGTCTTCCCGGTGGTCGGCTGGAGCGATGACACCGCCGTGCTGGTGTGGTTCCTGGCCGGGCTGACCAGGGAGTCCGGGCGCTACGTGGAGTGGCGCCGCGGTCCGGGGCCGGACCCGGTCTGATCTGCGCCCGGCCCGGGCGGACCGGTCCGTACGGGTGGACGCCGGGGTCCGGGCGGTGAGCTTGCCGGGCCGGCCGGCCCGGGGCCCGCACAGTGTGCCGCATGAGGCAGCCCGCCGGCCGCGCCACGGCCACCGGTACCGCGACCGCCCGTACCCGGACCGCCGCCGCGCTGGCGGTCTGCGCGCTGGCCGCCGGGCCGGGCCTGCCCGCGGGGCCGGCCGTCGCCGCGGACGGGGCGGTGGAGCGGCTCGCCCCCGGCGTGGAGTACCGCGCGTTCGCCGTGCCGACCGCGCACGGCGGTGCCCGGGTGCACCTGGTGACGGCCGACCTGCGCCGCACCGGCGTACGGGCGGGCCTGCTGTACCCGGGGGTGGTGGCGGCGCGCGAGCGGGTCTCCCGGATGGCCGAGGCGCAGGGCGCGCTGGCGGCGGTCAACGGTGACTTCTTCGACATCAGCGAGGCGGAGCACCCCGGGGTCCCGGCGACCGGCGCACCGTCGGGGCCGGTGGTGGCGGGCGGGCGGGCGCTGAAGGCGGCGGTGCCGCCGGGGCAGCGGTTCGGCGTGCCGCCGCTGCCCGGGGACAGCGAGCAGGAAGTGGTCGGCGTGGGCGTCGACGGGGTGGCCCGGACGGCGCGGCTGGCCCTGCGGGGGCAGGTGCGGACCCCGGCGGGGACCAGTCCGCTGCGCGGCCTCAACCAGTACGCACTGGCGGCCGGTTCGATCGGCGCGTTCACCGCGGACTGGGGCGGGGCCGCGCGGGCGCGCGCCGCCTGCGGCACGGACACCGACCGCGGCGGCGCGTGCACGGGCGACACCTGGGAGCTGACGGTCCGCCACGGCCGGGTGGCGGCCGCCTCCCCGACGGCGGGGAGCGGCCCGGTCGCACCGGGGGACCTGGTGCTGTTCGGGCGCGAGGAGGGGGCGCGGGCGCTGCGCGGCGCCGCCGTCGGCACCCCGGTCGGGGTGGACTACCGGCTGGTGGCCGCCGACTCGGGCCGCCCGTTCTCCTTCGCGCTCGGGGCGCACCGGCTGCTGGCCGGCGGGCGGCCGCTGCCGGGGCTGGACCGGGAGGTGGCCGAGCCGCGTACGGCCGTCGGCCTGGCGCAGGGCGGCCGGGTGCTGCGGCTGCTGGCGACGGACGGCCGGGAGCACGCCTCCAGCGGGCTGACGCTCGGCGAACTCGCCGACCTGCTGGCGTCGTCGGGCTGCGAGGAGGGCGTCTACCTGGACGGCGGCGGCTCGTCCACGCTGGTCACCCGCGACCCGGGAAGCGGCCGGGCGGCCGTCCGCAACCGGCTCGACCAGGGCTTCGAACGGGCGGTCGCCAACGGTCTCGCGATCTTCCCCGGGCAGCCGGGCGCGCGGGCCGTCACAGGGCCTTGACCAGCCGCTCGAACCGCAGGTCGGGGCGGAGCGGGACGCCGAAGCGCTCGTCGCCGTACGGGAAGGGCGAGTACTCGCCGGTGCGCTCGAAGCCGCGCCGCTCGTACCAGGCGATCAGGTCGGCCCGCTGCTCGATCACCGTCATCTCCAGCCGGGCCGCGCCCCACTGGTCGCGGGCCAGCCGCTCGGCACGGGCCAGCACCGCGCGGCCGAGGCCGCCGCCCTGCCGATCGGGCCGGACCGAGAACATCCCGAAGTAGGCGGCGCCCGCGCGGCGCTCCAGGTGGCAGCAGGCCAGCAGGTCACCGGCGCGCTCGGCCAGCAGCACCAGCGAGCCCTCGCGGGCGAGCACGGCGGCGAGCGATTCGGCGTCGGTGCGGCGGCCCTCCAGCAGGTCGGCCTCGGTGGTCCAGCCGGCCCGGCTGGACTCGCCCCGGTAGGCGGACTCGATGAGCGCCACCAGGGCGGGGACGTCCGCGGGACCTGCGATCCGGTAGGTCAGTTCGTTCGCCACGCCCGTACTCCTTCGTTCGGTCGTCGGCCCCGAGGGCACCCGCCGCCATGGTGCCACAGGCCGCCGGGGGCCCGCGGGGGTTCGCCGGACCGGCCTCTGGTGCCGCTGTCGGGTGCATGACTATCCTGCTCGCGGCACGGCCATGCACCCCCCACGCCCCTCCCCCGCCCCGCCGTGCCCGGTCGAAGGGAGTGCTCCATGCGAGTCCGCGCCTTACCGCCCACCGGCGGCCGAACGCTCCGCCGCACCGCCACCGCCCTGGCCTGCGCCGCCGTCCTGCTCGGGGCGGCCGGCGCCCCCGCGCAGGCCGCCGGCCGGCCCCGGCCCCCGCTCCACCCCGAACTCGACCACGCCGGTTCCACCGTGGCCGCCCACGAGGGCAACGCCCCCGGCTCCCCCGCCCCGGAACTGACCGTCACCCAGACCCCCGGCCTGGACGTCTCCAGCTGGCAGGGCAACGTCGCCTGGAGCGCCGCCGCCGCCGACGGCGCCCGGTTCGCCTACGTCAAGGCCACCGAAGGCACCACCTACCGCAACCCGTACTTCGCGCAGCAGTACAACGGCTCGTACGGCGCCGGGCTGATCCGCGGCGCCTACCACTTCGCGCTGCCCGACGTCTCCTCCGGCGCCGCCCAGGCCACCTGGTTCACCGCCCACGGCGGCGGCTGGTCACGCGACGGCCGGACCCTGCCGCCCGCGCTCGACATCGAGTACAACCCGTACGGCGCCACCTGCTACGGCCTCGGCCAGAGCGCGATGGTCGGCTGGATCCGCGACTTCAGCACCACCGTGCACACCCGCACCGGCCGCTACCCGGTCATCTACACCACCACCGACTGGTGGAAGACCTGCACCGGCAACAACGCGTCCTTCGGCGCCACCGACCCGCTCTGGCTGGCCCGCTACGCCGGCACCCCCGGCACCCTGCCGGCCGGCTGGTCGTACCAGACCATCTGGCAGTACGCCGACTCCGGCACCTTCCCCGGCGACCAGAACCTCTTCAACGGCGCCTACGACCGGCTCCAGGCACTCGCCAACGGCTGACCCCGCCCGACCGCACCGGGGCCCCTGCGCGG
Source organism: Kitasatospora sp. NEAU-CNBT7 (assembly GCF_057220535.1). NCBI lineage: Bacteria > Bacillati > Actinomycetota > Actinomycetes > Kitasatosporales > Streptomycetaceae > Kitasatospora > Kitasatospora sp. NEAU-CNBT7. The sequence goes on from NZ_JBXQQB010000016.1 coordinate 180,990, forward strand.
GTCGGCGGGGGCCCCGGGACACAATGACCGCATGAGGATGATCATCACCCTGGCCGGGCTGGCGCTGCTCGGGCTCACCATCGCCAGCATCCTGCGCACCCTGGTGGTCCCCCGCGGCCTCTACTCGATCCTGGTGAACCGGCTCTGGGCGGTGCTGCGGACCGTCCTGCGGCTCGCGGCGGCGCCCTTCGGCTACCGCACGCTCGACCGGGTGCAGACCTGGCTCGCCCCGCTGATACTGGTCTGCACCCTCGGCACCTGGCTGCTCGGCACCCTGGCCGCCTACACCCTGCTGCTGTACGGCACCTCCGGTCTGAGCTGGAGCGTCTCCTTCCGGGAGGCCGGCTCGAGCCTCTTCACTCTCGGCTTCGCCAGCAACGACCGGCTGCGCCTGTCCGCCCTCGACTTCCTCGCCGCCGCCACCGGCCCGCTGATCATCGCGCTGCTGATCGGCTACCTGCCGACCCTGTACGGCGCGTACAACCGGCGGGAGGTGGAGGTGACCCTGCTGCAGACCCGGGCCGGCGAACCCGCCTGGGGACCGGAGCTGCTGGCCCGGCAGGCCCTGGTCGGCACCGAGACCGCGCTGCCCGAGCTGTACCGCAGCTGGGAGCGGCTGGCCGCGGACATCGGCGAGGGCCACTCCAACTACCCCGTGCTGCTGTCCTTCCGCTCCCCGCAGCCCAACCGCAACTGGGTGGTCGGCCTGCTCGCCGTCCTCGACGCCGCCGCCATGCAGCTCGCGCTCAGCCCGCGCAGCGCGCCGCCGGAGGCGCGGCTGGTGCTGCGCGCCGGGTTCACCGCGATGCGCGACATCGCCGACGCCCTGCGCATCGCGTACGACCCCGACCCCGAGCCGGACGGCCCGATCCGGCTCAGCTTCGCCGAGTTCGACGCGGCGGTGGCGATGGTCACCGCGTCCGGGTTCCCGGCCGAACGCGCCACCGCCGACGCCTGGCCGCACTTCCAGGGCTGGCGGGTCAACTACGAGGCGATCGGCTACGAACTCGCCCGCCGCAGCGACGCCGTCCCCTCCCTGTGGACCGGCCCCCGCGACTTCCCGTCCGCCCCGATCCCCCCGACCCGCCCGGCCGACCGCCGTCCCAAGGCCGGCTGATGATCGATCACGGCATCGCCCTGCCGCACCACCGCCTCCACGTCGTACCCGCGGTCGTGGCACTGGCCGGCCCGTCGTGGCAGCGCGAGGTCTGGCTGGACCCGGCCCGGTTCGAGGACCTCGCGTACACCGTGCACGTGCTCTTCGACGACTTCTGCGACGCCGACGATCCCGCGCCCTGGCTGGGACGGACGCTCCGCACCCAGGAGGAGGTCGAACTGACCGCACACCTCGGCGCCGCCTACACGGCGGTGCAGGACTCGGTCGGCGCCGACGCCCCGGACCAGGCGTTCCTGGACGCCCCGGGCTGGTCCGCCGTGGTCGCGGCGGCAGCCCGGCTCGCCCAGGTGATGGTGGCCAACGACCACCAGGCCCTGGCCGGGCTGCACGACGCCGGTCACCGCCGGCCGCCCGGCACCGGGCCGGCCGGCGGCTGACCGATCGCCAGGCGTCAGAGCGCCAGGCCCGCGCCCGTCGCGAGGGAGCGGTCGGCGGCGGCGAGGATCTCGCTGACCCGCGCGCCGAAGGCCGCGTCGCAGGCGTGCGCCGGGCCGCCCGCCGCCGCGACGTGCAGGGCGTCCAGCGCGCGGGCGTACGCCTCGGCCGGACCCTCGTTCCGGCCGGGCATCCGGGTCAGCCCGGCGGCGCCGCGCAGCTCCAGCGACACCCCGTCCACCGCCGCCGCGGGCGGGGTGGTCAGGCTCAGCGTGAGGGTGGAGCTGGCACCTCCGGCGTGCCGCAGCACCAGGTGGACGGTGTCCCCCGGGCCGCCGGCCGCGGTCACGTGCACGACGTCGCCGAGGACCGGCAGCAGCATCGACAGCGCGTGCGGGCCTACGTCCCAGAGCGCGCCGTTCTCCTTGCGCCAGGGCGAGGCCGCGTACGGGCTGTCCGGCGAGGTGAAGACGGCGCCCAGCCACTCGCAGCGGGCCGTGAACCAGTCGGCCTCGGCGGCCTGCGCGGTGAGCCAGGCGGCCTGGTCCGCGTTGAAACGCAGGGTGAAGAAGACCACCGAGGCGAGGCCCCGGCGGTCGGTGGCCTCGGCCAGCCGGCGGGCGACAGCGGGGTCCAGCGCGACCGGTTTGTCCAGCAGCAGGTGCCGCCCGGCCTCCGCCGCCCGGATCGCCAGCTCGCCCTGGACGGACGGCGGCAGCGCCACCGCCACCGCGTCGACCTCGGCGAACAGCGTGTCCAGGTCCTCGTACACCGGCACGCCGTGCGCCCCGGCCAGCGCGGCCGCCGCCTCGGGCCGGCGGCCCCACACCCCGGCGAACTCCGTCCCCGGGTGCGCGGCGAGCGCCGGCGCGTGGACCCGCTGCGCCCACGGTCCCGTACCGAGCAGTCCTACCCTCATCGTCTTCCTGCCCTCATCTCGGTGGCTTCCTGGTCCCGCTGGCCCGCTCGCCCCGGTGGCCCGCCCGTCCGGGTGGCCCGCTCGTCCGGGCTCAGCTCTCGACCCGGATCAGGGTGAAGCCGTCGTAGCCCTTGACGCCGACGGTCTGCACCGAGGTGGCGGAGACCCGCGGCTCCGCGGCGATCAGGTCGTGCAGCGTGCGTACCCCGCGCACGGCCGGGTCGGCGGAGTCCGGGTCGGCGACCTCGCCGCCGCGCACCACGTTGTCGACCACGATCAGGGCGCCGGGCCGGGTGAGCCTGAGCGCCCACTCGAAGTAGACCGGGTTGCTGGGCTTGTCGGCGTCCACGAAGACGAAGTCGAACGGCTCGACACCCTGGTCGGCCAGACGGGCGAGGGAGTCGGCGGCCCGGCCGACGACGACCTCGGTCCGGTCGGCGAGCCCGGCCCGCTCCAGGTTGGCCGCGGCCACCGCGGCGTGCGCCGGGTCGATCTCCAGGGTGACCAGCCGGCCGTCGGCGGGCAGCGCCCGGCCCAGCCAGATGGTGCTGTAGCCGCCGAGGGTGCCGATCTCCAGGATCCGCCGGGCGCCCCGGGTGACGGCGAGCAGCTGGAGCAGCTTGCCCTGGTTGGGTGCCACGTTGATGTGCGGCAGGCCCGCGGCGTCGGCCGCGGCGAGCGCGCCGTCGAGCACCTCGTCCGCGCCGATCAGCACCTCGCTGAAGTAGTCGTCGACTGCCGTCCACTGCTGCTGGCCCACGGCGGGCCTCCTCGTCGCTCGGTGGTCACATGCGTGCGATCCGTCGGGCCGCGGAACCGTCCGCGGCCCCTCCTCCAGCGGTGGGGGCGGCTCAGTCCGCGACCGGTGCGGCCGGCGCGGCCTGAACCGGCTCGACCGGCTCGACCGGGGTGCCGCTCTTGCCGCCGGACACCTCGGGGTGCTCGGCCCTCGCCTTCGCCGCCCGGCGCTTCATCAGCCAGGCCGAACCGGCGCCGACCAGGACGGCCGCCACCAGCCCGATCCAGGAGAAGCTCTTGAGCCACTTCTCGGCGACCTTGCCGACCTGGTAGACCAGCAGCGTGGTGCCGCCGGCCCAGACCACGCCGCCGAGCACGTTGGCGGTCAGGAACCGCCAGTACGGCATCCGCAGCGCACCCGCCAGCGGCCCGGCGAAGATCCGCAGCAGAGCGACGAAGCGGCCGAAGAACACCGCCCACATGCCCCACTTCTGGAACGAGCGCTCGGCGCTCTCCAGGTGGTCCGGGCCGAAGTGCTTGGGGAACTTCCGTCCCAGCCGTTCGAACAGCGGCTTGCCGCCCTTGCGTCCGATCGAGTAGCCGATCGAGTCGCCGATGATCGCGCCCAGGATCGCGCAGATCGCCACCCACCACGGGCTGACGTGGCCCTGCGCCGCCAGCAGCGCGGCGGAGACCAGGGCGATCTCGCCGGGCAGCGGGATGCCGAGGCTCTCCAGTCCGATGATCAGACCGACGATGGCGTACACCGCGGCGGGCGACACACCGTCGATCCACTGGTCGATGTGCAAGACGGACTACCTCCGTGGGCGTGGTGCGACAGCTGCCGTGACACCGGTAACGGCCCCACGCGTGCGGATACGGCGAGGCTCCCCCTGTCAGGGCAGCCTAACCCGTCCGCCCCTCGCCACCAGCAACGCGCCGGTCCGGGCGGCGGTTCCCGGGGCCCGGCCGGGTGCGGTCCGCCCGCCGCCGCGGGCGCCCGCGGGCCGGGCTGTCCGACCCGGCTGCCACACTGCCGGGCATGGATCCGAACATGCACGGCGCAGCCCTGGTCGAGCGGGTGGTGGCGGCGGTCCGCCGGGACGGCTGGGAGTACTGCGACGAGCCGATGCCCGCCGAGCCCGTCCCGCTGGCGCCGGAGGTCATCGACGCCCTCCGGCTGCCCGGCGGCCGGCCGCTGCCGCCCAGCCTGCGGCGCTGGCTGGCGTACGACTCGGCCTGGCTCGGCGCCCTGGGGTGGTACCCGGACCCGGCGGCGCCCGCCCTGGACGGCCGCGCCCTGTCCGACACCACCGATCTGCTGTACGGCTTCGACGGCGCCGAGGCGGTCTGGTCGCAGATGTTCGGCGAGTTCGAGGCGCTGCTGCCGGGCCGCTGCTTCCCGCTGGCCGGCGGCAGCGACTCCCGTCGGCTGCTCTACGTCGGCGAGCCGGACTCGGTGGGCGAGTACCCGGTGCTGGTCACCGACATCGACGACCTGCCGTACGTGGCCGTGATGTACCCGGGCCTGGACGTCTACCTCGCCCACCAGGCCGGGGTGCTCGACCTCGACCTCGACAGCTACACCGATCTGACCGAGCACCCCGAGTACGGCCCCCGGATGCTCGAGCACGCCGAGCGGACCGGTCTCGGGCCGGAGGGCCTGGAGATCCAGGACCTCTACGCCGAGGCCGATCAGGACTTCGGCTGATCAGGACCTCGGCCGCTCGGGGGCGGGGGCGCAGCCGGGCGGGCGGGCGGGCCGCGTCACCGGGTGGTGAAGGTCACCGGGCGTTGAAGTAGGTGGCCTCGGGGTGGTGGATCACGATCGCGTCGGTGGACTGCTCCGGGTGGAGCTGGAACTCCTCGGAGAGCACCACCCCGATCCGCTCCGGCCGCAGCAGCTCGGCAATCTTCGCCCGGTCCTCCAGCTCCGGGCACGCCCCGTAGCCCAGCGAGAACCGCGCACCCCGGTACTTCAACGCGAACATGTCCCGCACGTCCTGCGGGTCCTCGTCACCGAAGCCCAGCTCGAACCGGACCCGGGCGTGCCAGAACTCCGCCAGCGCCTCCGCCAGCTGCACCGACAGCCCGTGCAGCTCCAGGTAGTCCCGGTAGGCGTTGCCCGCGAACAGCTCGTTCGCCGCCTCCGACACCCGGTTGCCCATCGTCACCACCTGCAGCCCCAGCACGTCCCGCTCACCCGACTCCTCCGGACGGAAGAAGTCCGCCAGACACAGCCGCCGACCCCGGCGCTGCCGCGGGAAGGTGAACCGGGTGTGCTCGGAGCCGTCCCCGTTGAAGACGATCAGATCATCGCCCTTGGAGTTCGCCGGGTAGTACCCGTAGATCACCGCCGGCTCCAGCCAGCCCTCCGTCTGCAGCCGGTCCAGCCACATCCGCAGCCGCGGCCGGCCCTCCGTCTCCACCAGCTCCTCGTACGACGGGCCCTCCCCGGACCGCGCCGCCTTCAGCCCCCACTGCCCCTTGAACAGCGCGTCCTCGTCCAGCCAGGACGCGTAGTCCGCGAACGGGATCCCCTTGACGATCCGGTCCCCCCAGAACGGCGGC